>CAZKRH010000139.1:0-23347 GCA_964555115.1 uncultured Nitrospiraceae bacterium
GCCGGCCGACCTGCCGGAGCCGGTTGAATGGCGCTTCGATGAGCCGCAGCCGGACTGGAGACTCGCTCAGTGGGGTGATTTCAATAGGCCGGCGGAGCTCGTTCGTATCAACGACGCGCTACGCCTCGTCATCGTAGAGGAGAGCCGCGTGTTCATGGAGGCCGCCGCTCTCACGGTGACGGAGGACGATGTATGATGGACAATCAGAAATCAATGAACCAATCCAACGCTGGTGCTCCCAGGAGAGAGTTGAAAGAATCAGGATATCTGGGCGACCAACGAGGACTGTTTGTGATCACCACAGGGTTAATACTCTTGACGCTGTTTGCTTTTACCGCTCTAGGGGTTGAAGTTGGTCGCTGGTACATTACCCAAGCTGAGATTTCAAAAGCCGTGGATGCGGCCGCGTTAGTTGGTGCCAAAAACATCTCAAATCCGTTGTTAGCTGACTTTGGGACCACAAATGAAGCCTTAATGGAAGACGTGGCCAATGCCAATTTTAACACGGGATTTATGGGATCGAATGGGACCCTATTTGACTATGTCCCGGATCCCGATGCTGAAGCCGAGGGAATAGTTAAAGTTGGTGGAGAGACGTGGATTTATAACCAAATAGCTCGCGTTCTTGAAGCGGATCCTCGGGTGCAATCTGGCTCATATGAACAAATGCATGTGACTTCTACGGGAATGGCGCAACAGCGTGATGTGGAAATCATGCTGGTGTTGGATAAATCGGGTTCGATGAGTGGTACGCCCATGACAGCCTTGAAAGATGCCGCCACGGCCTTTTTGGATTTTTTTGAGAAGACGCAGGAAAATGACAAATTTGGATTGGTCACTTTTGCGTCTGGAGTCACGGTCGACTTTAACCTTGACTACAATTTCGTCGATCCCATGACGACAGCGATTAATGCCATGAGCGCCAGCGGAGGAACCAATTCAGAAGATGCCATTGATCGGGCAGATGTGGATGATAGTATTCTCGATCAGCACGGGTTTACCGATCAAACGGGCGTGCCTGGGGATGAGCTGGTCAAACAGTATATGATCTTTTTCTCAGATGGAAATCCTACCGCGTTTCGAAACGATTTCACACGTGATGGCCAAGACTACGATGCGGTCGGTTATGCGTATAGTTCGGATATCAAATTAATGAAGCATGATGAACAATATACATATTGGAACGTGCAGCAGTACAAGACCGGTGATGGGAAGACAACGGGATCCACGTTGTGTAAGTCCGGGGATCCTCTCACTGGTTACTCGAACACGAAGTGGCATGTATTGGAAGATCTTACCTACGGAGTGAATGGATACAGCGCATTTGGCGACGTCTATTACACCGACCTGTTGGATACCACTGATCCAGAGAAGTGCAACATCAGTAAGAGTAAGATGAGGAATTATGTCGAGGCGATCAACATGCAGATGGCTATTGATCATGCACAAGAACTGAAGGACAAGGGCATCCAAATATACACGGTAGGTTTTGGTTCGGTGAATACAAGTTTCATGGGGGCCATTGCCTCAGGGCCAGCATTTGAATATTTCGCCCTTACTGAAAGCCAACTCAAAGAGTTGTTCCAAAAAATTGCAACCAATATCAAATTACGATTAGTAAAGTAACCATTGAACCTGCCACGGTTCTCCTTTTGGGAACTGTGGCAATCATGGAATCATGGGGTAATGATATGCTTCAGTTATGCAGATTTTGTTCCGATGAGGAAGGGGCCACAGCTCTAGAATATGGCTTGCTGGCGGCCTTGATAGCTGCGGTCATTATTGCCTCTGTGGTCAATCTGGGAACATCGATAAGCAATGCCTTTACGAGTATTCATGAGGCGATACTCGCCGTTCTTAATAGTTAGATACTCGTTGCCAACGTTAGGGTAATCCAGAGCAGCCGTACCAGGTGAATCATCCAGACTGGTGCGGCTGTTTGTATTTATGACACGAGACCTCCCTACATATTTAACATTCTTCTTGATTGCTGTGGTTCTTGCGGCGGCAGTCACTGATTTTCTCTGGCAGAAAATTCCTAATAATATCACGTTTCCGAGCATGTTAATTGGGATGTGCGGGCATACGTTCGCCAATGGGTGGGATGGTTTGCAATTGAGCTTATTGGGCATTGCTGTCGGATTTGGGACGTTGATCGGGTTCTACATGCTTGGCGGGATGGCTGCTGGGGATGTCAAACTATTAGGGGCAGTAGGATCCATCATTGGCCCCCAAGACGTCTTCCTCGTTTTTCTTATGACCGCTATCTTAGGAGGTGTGTATTCCATTGGTGTCATGGTCGGGTTATTTGGGGCTCGCGGGATGGCCCAGCGAGTCACGGGAATATTTAAAACCTGGTTTTTGACCAAGGATCTGTCGTTCGCATTTGCCAGTCCATCAAAAAAACAACCCAAATTACGATATGGTCTCGTGATTGCCCTCGGGACACTCACCTTTCAATTTTGGTATTGGATTGGGTGGTGGAAGTCATAAAGAGCTCACCGTACACAAAATTTTCTCCACAAAAATGGCTAAAGAAGGGAAGAAAAAAGCCGATAACGCAGAAGAGCCACTCATCTACCATCATCCTGATGGGAAGAGGGGATTCATTCGATACAGGAGGCTCATGTTATGTTTCGAAATCGGTCGTATGTGTTCTTTGCTTTGGCTATCGGTCTCGCTCTCGTCACTACGGTCATGACCTATAACTGGTTGCAAGACCAGACCCCCGCCCCCGTCGTTCAACAAATTATCGAAAAAAGTGAAACCCAAATTGCGGTGGCTACCCAAGACTTGCCCTGGGGTACTCCGCTTACCAAAGAAAATGTTCGGCTAGTCGAGTATCCAACCGGACACATGCCAGCGGGAAAATTTTTAGACACCGACTCGTTAATTGGCCGAATCATTATCACGCCAGTGAAACAACATGAACTAATCTTGGAGTCGAAACTGGCCCCACAAGATGTCAAAAATGGTGGTGTGCTAGGAGTCCTGAATCCTGGGAAGCGAGCCATGGCGGTTCGGGTCAATGAAGTCGTAGGATTGCCTGGTTTTGTGAAACCCGGGGATCGAGTCGATATCATGGTGACGATGAAAAACAATTGGGGCAAAGGGAAGACGACAAAAACTGTGCTCGAAAATACGCTGGTGTTGGCGACTGGTAAACAAATGGAGCGGAGAGGGCCTGGTGAAAAACCCAAATCGGTCAAGGTCATTACGTTTGAATTGACTCTCAAAGATGCAGAAAAACTTGCCTTGGCGACCAGTTTAGGCAAACTTCGTTTAGCCTTACGAAGCCCATTAAATACCAAACCGGAATATACCGTTGGAGCGACGCCCAATTCTCTCCTGGCTTCCTTTCGTGCAAAAAGAGCCAAGGGTAAAGGGGGGAAATGGAAACCCAAAGAGAAAGTGGAACTTATTATTGGTGGGAAACGAAAAGTTTTCACGTTTTAAATGAGTACGGTGTTCCCTGGATTGAAGGTAATCGATCCCGTTCGTGGTTAGATATCTATGAACCAGTGAGGTTGCGACAAAAGATTCATGATCACTCGATACAGTAATATGGAAAGATGGAGTTCACCACTGTCATCTTTTCTCACCACCTTCCTGGGAAGTCTATTGTTCATTATGGGTCTATTGGGAACCCCCCAAGTTGTGTGGGGTGGGGATCTTACCAAAGCGATTGTTCAAGGGAAGACTCCGCAATTGTTGGAGATGACGGTCGGAAAATCAGTGGTATTGAATAGTGCACAACCTATCAAACGGGCGTCTTTAGCTAATCCAGAGCTTGCCGAAACTCTTGTCCTTTCACCCACCCAAATCTATTTAAGCGGCAAGACTATGGGATCGACCAACCTCACGTTTTGGGGAAGAGATGGCAAAGTCTTCGCGATTTATGACATTGAGGTAGGGCCAGATTTGATGGGTCTCAAGGCGCGCATTCATGAATTTTTCCCTGAAGAAACAGGAATTCAGGTTCGCTCAAGTAAGGAGCATATCACATTATCTGGAACAGTCACCAGCCCCGAGGTGTTGACCCAGGTGTTACAACTTGCGAATTCCTATGCACCGAAAAAAGTGATGAATCTTTTGCAAGTGGGGGGTGTGCAACAGGTCATGCTCGAAGTCAAAATTGCGGAAATGCAACGAGGTCTTCTCAACCGGTTGGGAGTGAATCTCCATTGGTTGGGATCCGATGGAAGTTTTGGTCTTGGAACCCTGGGGGGGCTGTCAAGTTTTGATACCGTCAATGGTGTACTAGAAATCACGAGTAATGCTGCGACGACTTTATCAACTGGGTTTGGAGTTGGGAGTCAATTTTTAGATATTACATGGGATATGTTGAAACAAAATACGTTAACCAAAATTCTGGCTGAGCCTACCTTGGTTACTGTCAGTGGACAGGAAGCGACTTTTCTGGCTGGTGGAGAGTTTCCCATTCCTGTGTCTCAGGCGTTCGGGGCCATCTCCATTAAATTTAAAGAATTCGGCGTGAGTTTGAGTTTTAACCCTACGGTCTTATCTGGTGGAAGAATTTCCTTAAAAATTGCTCCTGAAGTGTCTGAGCTCACCACTTCTAGTGTTTCTCTTGATGCCATTTCCATTCCTGGTCTTTCGACGAGAAGAATTGAAACCACGGTTGAACTGATGGATGGACAAAGTTTCGCGATTGCCGGTTTGATTCGTGACAATGTGACGGAAACCATGGCTAAATATCCCTTCTTAGGGGATCTTCCTGTTTTGGGTGCACTCTTTCGTAGTTCGAGTTTTCAAAAAAATGAAACAGAATTGATTGTGATCGTGACACCTCGGTTAGTGAAGCCCATTGATCAGGCACAATATGCGCTACCTACCGATTCCTATTTGGAACCGAATGACTTTGAATTTATGCTGATGGGGTATATGGAAGGTGTCTATGATTCCAAGCGGGGTGGGATCACCATGGATCAGTCGAGGGAACCAGAAGCCCATCTTCTGATTCCCCAAGGTGGCGGGTTGGAAGGCCAATTCGGGCATCTCGCCCCCTAGGTCTAGAAGGAGTTTTCCACATGATGACGCGAAAAACAATTGTTGGGGGTATGGGTTTGATTTTCTGTATTCCTTTACTGGGTGGTTGTACCTGGCCCGTGATGACGGAAGGAAATGGCTATCACCCTGTTAATATGGGAAAACAAGATCAGGTGATGTATTGGGATGCTCCACAACCTACGCATTTATCGGATTCCTTTGGTCAATCTGTGCGAGTGATCAATAAAGCACAAACTTTTAATCCTGAAGCGCCTGATAATTTAGACCCCATCGAGGGGCAAGATGGTCAAGCAGCGGTGAAGGCGATTACCCGATATCGAAAGTTCTTTTCGAAGCCGCCGTTTGCATCGTCTAAGGGAGCGAAGAAAAAATGAGTCAGCAGGGTTGGAAGCCAGTTCGTCTGAATGAGGATAAGGGCAAGAATAAACAAGAATCCTCATCTGGGCAATACCTTGTCGATTTAGTCATTCATGATGAGGAAGTCAAAAAAACCTTTCAGGGCCTGATTGATGAACATCCAGAATTTCGAGTGAATGGTCTTAAGGACTCAGGCATATCGCGGTTAGTCATTTTAGAGCTTGATGAAGACCCTGCTGAATCCTTTTCGTTCATTGAATCCATTGTGCAAGGTGTTGACGGCCGTGAAGTGTTTTTGACTTCACCGCGAACAGATTCGGTGGTACTTCTGGAAGCCTTGCGGGCAGGAGTGAAAGAATTTTTCCCTCAACCGCTTCAAAAAGAAGAAGTGACCAAAGCTCTTGAAAAATTTGTTGTCAGGAGTCAGGAAGCCAATCAGGGTCCTACGGAAAAAATTGGGAAAGTCTTGTGCGTGTTGGGAGGAAAAGGTGGGGTTGGCACCACCACCGTGGCCGTAAATTTAGCTGTGAGTCTAAAAAAATCTGATCCTGGCCAATCGGTCGTGTTGGTGGAAATCAATCAACATGCAGGGGACCTTCCCTTGTTTTTAGATTTACAGCCCGCGCACAGTCTTCGAGATATTGGCGCAGATTTGTCCCGTTTGGATATCGCGCTCTTGACCAAAGTGTTGTCGAAACATGAGTCAGGAATTCATGTCCTTCCGGCTGGTTTTGATGATTTGAGTAGTGGTCGGTTAACCCCTGAGTGTATTGAACCTACCCTGAAAATGCTTCAATCGTTGTATGATTATGTGGTGATTGATTGCGGGTATGTGCTGGATTTGACCACCAAAAAAGCTATCGAGCTTTCTTCTGGAATTTTGGTGGTCTCGTCATTGCTGGTTCCTGTTGTTCACCGCACCAAACGTATTTTGGATCTTCTCAGAGGATCAGGCTATGACAATGAAAAAGTTAAACTTATCCTCAATCGCTATTCACCCGAAGACAATGAAGTGCTTCGTGAAACAGAAGACGCGCTGAAATGTAAAGCCTCTTGGGTGGTGCCCAATGATTATCCTTCAGCCAGTGGGGCCATCAATCACGGGACGCCAGTTTCGCTGTTTGTTCCCAAGGCTCCCATTGCCAAATGTTATAACGAAGTGGCGACCTCGATTTGTCAAAGTCCACATGCCAAAAAGGATGCTGTTCCTTGGGTAGATCGCCTCCGTGGAATCATGGTTGGTCGATCAAAAGTAAAACGTGCCCAAGCGTCCTAACTCAGTTCTCACACTATAATCATGGATCCATGATGTTTAGTCCTAATTGGGATGAAGCTGGTGTTGGTGTTGCGGATCTGAGTGATCTGAAGCAACGATTACATCGTCAGGTCATTGAAGCGCTTGATCTGTCTGTTGTGGCAAAATTGAATGCGGATTTGCTCAAGACGGAACTGAGCAATCTTGTCGAGCATTTGTTGGAGCAAGAGGGAGCTCCCCTCAATATCCGTGAACGCGAACAATTAATCAATCAGATTCAGAACGAAGTCATGGGATTGGGGCCGTTAGAACCGCTGGTCCAAGACCCCACTGTCAATGATATTCTCGTGAATCGTTTTGATCAGGTGTATGTGGAACGGGCTGGGAAATTGGAACTCACGGATGTTCGATTTCGAGACGAAGTCCACCTGAGAAAAATAATTGAAAAAATTGTGTCCGCGATAGGTCGGCGAATCGATGAATCATCACCGATGGTCGATGCCAGGTTGGCAGATGGCTCTCGAGTCAATGCCATTATTCCTCCATTGGCGTTAGATGGATCTGCTGTTTCGATTCGGAAGTTTAGTAAAGATAAACTCCAAGTTGATGATCTGATCGAAAAACGAACCCTCACTCCGGAAATTGCGGAACTGCTCAGAGGGATTGTAGAGGGGCGGTTAAATGTCCTGATTTCTGGGGGAACCGGAACCGGAAAAACCACCATTCTCAATATCTTGTCTGGGTTTATTCCCGATGATGAGCGAATCATTACCATTGAAGATGCGGCAGAACTTCAATTGCGACAAGTCCATGTAGTCCGGTTAGAAACCCGGCCGCCCAATGTCGAAGGAAAGGGTGAGGTCAATCAACGAGAACTGGTGAAAAATTGCTTGCGGATGCGACCCGATCGTATCGTGATGGGTGAGGTTCGTGGAGCAGAAACCTTGGACATGCTCCAGGCCATGAATACGGGGCACGATGGGTCGTTGACGACTATTCATGCCAATACTCCTCGGGATGCTCTCACTCGTGTCGAAACCCTTGTCGCGTTAGCAGGGTTGAATATCGGCACGAAGGGTTTGCGGCATTATATCAGTTCGGCCATCAATGTTATTGTACAGATGACACGTCTATCCGATGGTTCACGAAAGATGACGAGTCTTCAAGAAGTGACTGGTATGGAAGGGGAGATCATTACCTTGCAAGAAATTTTCACGTTTGAACAAACGGCTCTTGATGAAAATAGAAAAGTGCGAGGGCGATTTTCCGCTACGGGCGTGCGGCCAAAATTTGTGGAAAGATTTCTAGCTCTAGGAATTGAAGTGTCTCCAGATATATTTGATCCATTAAAAGTGTATGAAGTGTAAGGGGCGGATGGGATAGAGAGCGTTCTTCCGTTCATTCAGACCTGTAGAGATCACAAGTTATGACCATTCTTATCAGTATTGGCATTTTTCTCAGCGTGATACTTTTCGTTGAAGGCGGGTTTTACGCTTATCATGCTTTTTGGAGCCCCAAAACCAAAAAGGTGAAGCGACGACTTCAAAATCCGTCGCGTGGGAATAGTGCCAAACCGACGGCCGAACAAGCCGAGTTACTCCGGAAACGTCAATTGAGCGGATTTGCCTGGTTTGATAGCTTCATGACCAAAATTCCTCGTCTGGCATCCATCGAAAAGACCCTCTTACAAGCGAATAGCACCATGCCGTTAGGGGTCTTTCTGTGTATTTCTGGGATCACGGCCTTCTCAGGGTTAATTCTGGCCTCGTTGAATAATTTGGGTATTCCCCTGATGGGTGGATGTATGCTGGTGGGTGGAATCATTCCGTATCTCTACATGAGATATCAACGGAAGCAACGCTTTGCCGAATTTCAAAGACAACTTCCAGATGCCTTAGATCTTGTGGCTCGTGCATTACGAGCAGGGCACGCTTTTTCTGTAGGGATGAAGATGGTAGGAGATGAATTTTCAGACCCGATAGGTCCGGAGTTTTCTCGCGCGGTAGAGGAAATTTCGTTTGGGATTGATGTTCCGGAAGCATTAAAAAACCTTTCGGAACGGATTGAATGTATGGATTTGAGTTTCTTTGTGACTTCCCTGATTGTGCAACGAGAGACTGGGGGGAATCTTGCAGAAATTTTGGAATCAATCAGTCGCTTGATTCGGCAACGGTTTGAACTTCTTGGTCGGGTACAGGCGCTTGCTGCTGAAGGAAAACTTTCGGCCTATATCCTCTTCGGGTTGCCTTTCGCGATTGCTGGCATTCTTTGGCAACTCAATAAAGGGTATATGCAATTGCTGATTACTGATCCTATGGGGATAAACATGATAACGATTGCTGGAGTCCTGATGTGTGTTGGTGCCATTATCATGCGCAAGATGATCTTGATTAAGGTGTGACAGGGATATGGGGAATCAAGCGTTAATGATCAGCGTCTTGGTGTTCGTGATGAGTCTCCTCGTCATGTTTGGAGCGCTCTCGCTTGTTCAGTCTCGAAAAACGGTCAAAGACTGGGGAGATCGAATCCGTGGGCAATCGAAGACGGCTGAGTCGACTCAAACTGATCAAGGTATGGCGTATGTGGGTGGTCTATGTCTCAAAGTATTAGAACGGCTTGGCCAAGCCAATAAATCAAAAAAACAGACGGAAAATTCTCAGTTAAAATCTCAACTCGTACAAGCTGGGATTCGGGGGGCTCGGGCTCCAGTTATTTTTCTTGGGGCCAAGATGTTTTTGGCCATGATATTTCTCGCTGTGGCCTTTTTATTCGGTGAAGGTGTTTCGCAAAAATTACCGGGGAAAAGTTTTCCAGCCTTTATCGTTGCGTGTATGGTTGCTGGGTTTTATGCCCCGCAATACTGGTTGTCGATGGCGGTGAGTCGTCGAAAAGAAAAGCTCGTGGATGGATTTCCTGATGCCTTGGATCTGATGGTCGTGTGTGTTGAATCCGGTTTGGGATTGGATCAAACCATTGCACGCGTAGGAAAGGAAATCAAACTGGGACATCCGGCATTGGCTGAAGAGTTTGAAATTGTCAGTTTGGAATCTCGGGCCGGGTTTACGAGGGAACAAGTCCTGCGAAATTTAGGAACTCGGACAGAGTTATATGAGATAAAAAGTCTGATTGCCTTGCTCATTCAAACAGATCGCTTTGGAACGAGTATTGGGCAAGCCCTTCGTGTGCATTCAGATTCCATGCGTGTGACCCGAAAACTTCGTGCAGAGGAACTGGCTGCTAAACTTCCAGTGAAGCTGATGATTCCTCTTGTTCTGTTTATTTTTCCCAGTTTATTGGTGGTTATTATTGGTCCTGGGGCTATTCGGTTGATCAGAAATTTTATTCCTGCCATGGGAGGGTAATGAGGTGGTCCACCTTTTTTATGCGTTTGTTGGGAAAAAGAAAAAAATATGGTGACCCGTTGTTATCTGATTTCACCAATCCAGACCTTGGCGCTCATGATTTTGGTCGTGCTCCTGGGCGCATGTACAGCCACGACCACTACCCAGAACTGGCCAAATTTTGTTACTCCTGATGAACATTATGAATCCGTGTTAGAACGGCAAAAGGCTGGAATCGAATCCCAAGGGGAAATCTTAGATGCCTTGCCGGAAAAGTCGGTGGAAGAATATGAACAATTAGGGGATGCTCATGTCCGTAATAAACATATTGGACAGGCTTTAGTTCAATACCAAAAAGCGTTGGAGCTCGACCCATCCAGGATACCCTTACGGTATAAAGCTGGGATCTTACTGGTGAACCATGGCAATCCTCAGGCAGCCAAGGGACAATTTGAAGAAATTTTGCAACAGGACCTGATGTATGCCTTAGCTTATGAAGGGTTAGGGCAAGCCATGCTGCAATTGGGTGATGACCTTGGGGCTGATCAACAATTTCGACGCGCATTAAGCTTTGATGCGACATTATGGAAATCTCATAATTATCTGGGAATTTTAGCGGACCGACGGCATTTACATTTGTCCGCGATTGAAGCGTATAAGGAGGCCCTTGCGATTCAACCCAAAGAACCTAGTGTGTTGAATAATTTGGGGATGGCCTATTATATGAACGGCCAGTACCAACAGGCCATTCGAGTGCTACACTTGGCCCTTCAAGCTGGAGGTGGTCAACCACCTAAAATTGCGAATAATTTGGGCCTGTCTTTAGCTAAACTCGGACGATTTTCAGAGGCCTATGATGCCTTTCGAAAAGGCACCAATTCAGCAATGGCTTATAACAATGTCGGCATAGCCTTATTGGAAGCAGGAACACCTGGGCGGGCCGCTTCTTGTTTTGAAAAGGCGATTAAATTGCATCCGGCCTATTATGAAAAGGCCAATGAAAATTTAACCTATGCGCAACGAGTGGTTCATACCGATCAGCCTTCTCGTTCTCACACGTCTCCTCAATCCGTTGCATGTTTTTAACCATACGGGTTCTTCCCTTCTTCCTGTCTCATGACCTGCTTGTCTCTTTCCCCTTTTTTCAGTTTTTGGCTCTCAATTGAAAATCTTGGTGAAGCAATATCTTCACTTTTACATTGAGGACACCGGCTAGGCCTTGTAATTTTCGTCCGTGCCTTAAACTCGTAATGGCAATTCCAACAGAAAGGAAATGCCATTTTGAAACAATGATTTGGCTGTCGGTGTAGGGATTTCATGACATGGTGTAGATGTTGTTCAATGTCCCGTTCCGGTAGACCCAGCGTCGCCGCAAGGTCTTTAGCAGACATGAGATTATTCTTGAGGGAAGAGATGATGCGTTGGCGTGGGGTATTGTCCAAGTTATTTTCTCTCAGGTCCTTAGGGGATGTAGCCCTGAATACGAATTCGTCGTTGATCAAGTTTGGTGGCTTGATCAGGGCGGTTGGTTTGCCGAAGCAGCGCTGCATAGTCTTCTAATCCCATGGCCATATCGGGATGGTGTGGATCCAATGATTGTTCTCGAATGAGGAGCGCTCGTTTGAATAGGGGCTCAGCCTGGGCAAACTTTCCTTGCGCAACATACACCTGAGCAATCCCTGTCAAGCTTGAGGCCATTCGGGGATGATCTGGTCCTACGGTTTCAGCCCATATGGGCATGGATTGCCAAAAATACAATTCGGCCTTTTGATAGTGGCCTTGGCGTCGATGCAGTTCTCCCAACTGATGGAATGTAGTGGCCCGACGCGGGTCATGCTCTGCCAAATGTTCAACTTCCTTAAGCGCAGCAGCGAGAATGCGCTCAGCCTTGTCATAATGTCCCTGTTCAATGGCTCGCGTGCCTCCCTCTGGGTACTGTTCCCACTCAATGGTTTCAGAACACCCCATAAATACGAGAGCAAAAACAATCACAAACCACGTGCTAAGAACGGTGAATAGTCGCGTGGTTATTCGATGAGACATGGTGCAAGAGGTTCTTTGGGGTCTGGGAATCAGAATAGCCTGTGTAGAATGGATTTGGGTAGACATTTCTCAACGCTCATTGTAGGCTAATTACTTGGAAGAATTCGAGGACTGAGAAAACCCCTATGGAATGGTTGAATCGAATCGAACGGTTTTTTCAACGTGACTTGTGGATGACTGAACCACAGGCTTGGACGGGACTGTCCAGATATTATATTCCCTTTTGGCGCCTGTTGGTCGTAGCTGGATCGGATTTTCGAGATCGAGATCTTTCCGTGCGAGCAACCGGACTCGTGTATATTACGCTTCTCTCACTCGTCCCGTTTTTGGCGGTTATGTTCTCAGTGTTAAAGGCGTTTGGTGTCCACCAACAGATCGAACCGTTTTTGGCACAAGGTTTGGAACCCCTCGGGCCGAAAGGTGCCGAAATCACCAGTCACATTATTGAATTCGTAGGAAACCTCAAGGTTGGAGTCTTGGGGGCTGTTGGTGTGGCTGGTCTATTCTATACGACGTTTTCCCTCATTGGTAAGATCGAAGAAAGTCTCAATACCATTTGGCGAGTCCGGCAATCTCGCCCGCTGGCACGAAAGTTTACAGACTATCTCAGCGTGGTGTTAGTAGGACCGGTGTTGGTCTTCACGGCTTTGGCCATGACAGCTTCGGCCCAAAGTCATTGGCTGGTCCAGCGTGTCTTGCAAATTGAACCTCTTGGCGCCGCCATCGTATTGGCGACTAAATTTATGCCCTTTGTGTTTTTATGCTTGGCGTTTACCTTCTTCTTTAAGTTTGTCCCTCATACGCAAGTCAATTTGTTGTCAGCATTATTGGGAGGAATTTTTGCTGGTCTGTTATGGCAACTAGCAGGTTGGGCTTTTGCCTCATTTGTCGCAGGTGCAACAAAATATGGTGCGGTCTATTCGAGTTTTGCGAGCCTCATTATCTTTCTCATCTGGCTCTATGTGGGGTGGCTTATTGTGTTAATCGGGGCACAGGTCGCGTATTACCATCAACACCCTGCCGCCTACCTCACCTTGGTACGGTGGAAACAAAATACCCATGTGTTTCGTGAACGTCTGGTATTGTCTGCGTTGATCGAAATGACTCGTCATTATTTTGAGGAAAAACCACCCTATCAGGTGTCCAGCTTGGCTGTGGTTCTCAAGGTCCCGTTTTCCGCTTTAGACGAACTGATCGAAGAATGTATAAGTTACGGAATTGTCAATCGTACGAGCAAGCCTCCAGGGATTGTGTTGGGCCGACCACCTGAACAATTAGCGGTCACCGATATTTTAGATTATGTGGGCAATAAGGATCCACGGGCCTTACCCTCTCCCATCCAAAACCATGATGTGGTGTCGAATGTGTTGGAACGGAGAGACCAGGCTATTCGAGAATCACTCCAAGGAGTGTCCTTGAAAACCTTAGCCATGGAGCAGGAAATTTTGCTGGGATCTTCTGAGCAATCAGATGTTTTATTTGGTCAGTCTGTATAAGTCGAATTCGTTTCTCCACTTTTCTTTCCTTTCTTTCCCTTCTCGAACTTCCATCCTTGAAAAAGGTGATCCATGCATCACCTTTACCCTTGCAGAAAGGACCAAGATTGAGGTTGAGCAACAGTTCCTTTCGGTTCCCTTGGGAGATCATGAGTGAATTTTTCTGCTTGTCCATTGTGTGGGAATTTTGTACTCTTGACCTATGAGTTCTTCTCAAACCTTGTCCATTGGATTGGTGCAAATGAGCTGTGGTACTGATCCTCAGGTGAATCTTGAACGGGCGATAGAAAAAGTCCACGAAGTAATTCGTGGTGGCGCGAACATTATTTGTTTGCCCGAACTCTTTCGGTCTCAATATTTTTGTCAACAGGAAGATGTGGCTCTCTTTGATTTAGCTGAAAGTATCCCAGGGCCCTCCACCGAAGCGTTTCGCGATATTGCGAAGACATCCCATGTGGTCATCATTGTGCCCGTATTTGAACGCCGTGCGGCAGGGCTCTATCATAATTCGGTGGTTGTGTTGAATGAGCAAGGAGAGATAGGAAATTTGTATCGGAAAATGCATATTCCGGATGACCCTGCCTATTACGAAAAGTTTTACTTTACGCCAGGCGATCAGGGTTTTCAGGCAGTGTCCACTCCCTTTGGAAAAGTGGGAACGTTAATTTGTTGGGATCAATGGTATCCCGAGGCCGCGAGATTGACGGCTTTGCAAGGGGCAGACATGCTGTTTTACCCGACGGCGATAGGGTGGCATCCCTCGGAAAAAGCGCAAGAAGGGGAAAGCCAACGTGATGCCTGGCAAACCGTTCAACGAGCCCATGCAATTACGAATGGGGTCTTTGTGGCGGCTGTCAATCGTGTGGGAATGGAACAACCTGTTCCTGGGGAAGATGGGTTAGAATTTTGGGGCGGATCCTTTATCTGTGATCCCTTTGGTGTGATGATCGCTCAGGCATCCAGTGACAAAGAAGAAGTGGTCCTGGCGGAAATTAATTTGGGACGTATCGAAGAGGTTCGTCGAAACTGGCCGTTTCTTCGTGATCGACGTATTGATGCCTATGAAGGGATAACGCGTCGGTATTTAGACTAAACGTCCTAAGCCTTGCCCATTTTCTTCAAGGCATCCTTACCTCTTGTTGGTGATTTTTTGATTGACCGTTTGTTCGTATCGCAACAGCTTCTCTAAATCCTTTCCCATCTTCCTATCGTGAAAAAAACCAACACTCAAATTGGATATCGGTTTCCTGCTGAATGGGAGCCCCATACAGCGACGTGGATCGCATGGCCTCATAATCGTTCAGATTGGCCGGGGAAACTTTCCTCTATTTATTGGGTCTATGCGGAAATAGTGCGGAAGCTTATCCCTGGAGAAGGTGTTCGGATTTTGGTCAATTCGGTCAAACATGAAGGCCATGCCAAAAAGTTTTTGACACAGGCTGGCATGGAAGATTCTCAGATCGAGTTTTTTCGGGTGCCAACGAATCGGGGATGGATGAGGGATTTTGGCCCGCTGTTCGTCAAACAGCAGAAAAGACCCTCGGACTTGGCTGTGGCTAATTTTCACTTTAATGGATGGGCTCGGTATCCCGATTGGAAAAAGGACAGCCACGTGTCTCTCCAATTGGCCAAACGTTGCGGCTGGCCAGTGATTCCTGTGACACAATACGGGAGGCGGGTGGTTCTTGAAGGGGGAAGTATTGATGTCAATGGACGGGGAACTCTGCTGACGACGGAAGAATGTTTGCTCGATCCTCATACCCAAGTGCGAAACCCTGGATTGAGCCGTAAGGACTATGAACATGTGTTTCGAACGACTCTGGGGGTGACGAATGTATTGTGGTTGGGACAAGGAATTACCGGTGATGACACCCATGGTCATGTTGATGATATCTGTCGGTTTGTTGGGCCACGTACGGTCGTCCTCTGCCAAGAATCCAAGGCTTCTGATGTGAATTATCGTCCTCTGCGTGAAAATCTCGAGCGAATGAAAAACATGCGGGTGGAGAATGGGAAGGCGCTTGAGGTGGTGCCTCTTCCCATGCCTGCGCCGTTATATTTTCAGGGTCGTCGACTGCCTGCGAGTTATGCCAATTTTTATATTTCTAACAAGGCAGTATTGGTTCCAACGTTTAATGATCCTCAGGATCGAATCGCACTGGGAATATTAAGTGATCTGTTTCCCAAGAGATCGGTGGTGGGAATCCATGCGGTAGATTTAGTGTGGGGCTTTGGCACCATTCATTGTCTGACACAACAACAACCTCTCTGACATTTACCTTCTAGGGTACATTCTTTTGCCAATGGTATCTCCTCAACAGTTTTCTCTGCCACCTGCCACGCGGATTGGTTGGATTGGAACCGGTGTCATGGGCGCATCGATGTGCGGGCATCTTCTTTCACAACAGTTCCCTGTTACGCTGTTCACACGGTCCCGTCACAAAGCAGAAAGACTCCTTGAGTTAGGAGCAGAATGGGCCCAGGGTCCTCAAGCCGTCGTGAAGAACTCGGATGTCATTTTTACGATGATTGGGTTTCCGCATGAAGTCGAAGCTGTGTATTTAGGTGAAGCTGGGTTACTTGATCAGGCTCGCTCCAATCAGGTGTTTGTGGACTTGTCTACTTCAATACCGTCTTTGGCTAAAAAAATTGCGACGGTGGCAGCAGAAAAACAGGCCTATGGCATGGATGCGCCGGTGTCCGGGGGAGATGTGGGAGCACGGGAGGGGACGCTGTCGATTATGGTTGGGGGGGATGGCCTGGTCTTTCAGGCTATTCGACCTTTATTCGCCATCATGGGCAAATCTATTGTGTATCAAGGATTAGCCGGAATGGGACAGCATGCAAAATTGTGCAACCAAATTGTTATTGCTGGAACGATAGTTGGCGTGTGTGAATCGTTACTGTATGGCTATCGGGCCGGTTTAGATTTGCCCACCATGCTGGAATCTATTCGTGGTGGAGCTGCAGGATGTTGGACGCTGGATCATCTTGCGCCACGAATGTTGAAAAGGGATTTTGAGCCAGGATTTTTTGTTGAGCATTTTGTGAAAGATATGGGCATGGCATTAGATGAAGCGAAGCGGGTAGGGCTTGTCTTACCGGGGTTAGCGTTAGTGCATCAATTGTATACAGCCGCTCAAGCACAAGGGCATGGAAAAGCCGGAACCCAAGTTCTCTTGAGGGCATTGGAATCGTTATCACATGTTGAAATCACAAATCCGGATCAGAAATCTCCGTCGTCAGAGCGATGATTCTTGAGGTGTTCTGAAGATGGAGCCGCCTCCTATCAAAGAGTCCCACATGCGCAACTGGAAAGAACTAGAGCAGATTCTCCGTGAAATCGATGGCCGTGGGTATAAGGGATATCTTGAGTTAAGGGGAGGGTATGAGTGTGAAAGATTTTGCCTTTTCATTGATCACATTCAAGGCGATCCCTTTGCAGCACCTTCTAAAATTCGTATTCGTGTCACACATTCGGAAGCCAAGATTCCAATAGGATTACGGGACAATGCAGTGCGCCGATTGGCTGTGGGAGACTATCTTATTCGGAGGGTGCATCGCGAAATTCCTCGAGTGACCAAAGGTGGACGAGGAATGGGGAAAAGCGGGTTGATCTCCATTGATGTGGGGGGGCAAGAAGTGTTGGCGCGCACAGCCATAAAGTTTACTGAGTCATGGGTGGAAGTGCGGATGGAAGTAGGACTCCCTGCTGCTGGGCGAACGATCTTAGGACGCCAAGCCTATGACATGTTGTGTGAGGATATTCCTCACATTATTCAAGCGGGTCTCCTGTGGAAGGAATCTTTCCAAGACGAAGGGCAACAGTTTGTTCATTGTGTGGAAAATCAGGTTCATATTCGGAGTCAATTGCAGGCACGGGAATTAGTGGCCTTTCTTGCGGATGGTTCGGTGCTGCCAAGAGAGAGTGGACGTTCAGATTGCCCATTTCGAGGCAAGAATCTCCAGGTGTTTCAATCTCCTTCATCGTTACGGGTCACGCTGTCCTTGTTATATCCCATGTACCAGAATGGCGTCCTTGTCACAGAACTTGCGGGCATGGGAATCCGGAAGGGCATTACGCTTATTGTTGGGGGTGGCTATCACGGGAAGTCCACGCTGCTTCAGGCCCTTGCCCGCAGTGTGTATCCTCATATTCCTGGAGATGGTCGAGAAAATGTGGTAACCCATCCAGATGCCGTAAAAATCCGAGCCGAAGATGGTCGACGGGTTGAAGGAGTGAATCTTTCAGGATTTATTTCCAATTTACCTTTTGGCCAGGCCACGACTGAATTTTCTACCAACAATGCCAGTGGAAGCACCAGTCAGGCTGCGACGCTTCTTGAAGCGGTGGAAGTGGGAGCCACGGTCCTGCTGATTGACGAGGATACGTCTGCCACCAATTTTATGGTGCGGGATGCGCGGATGCAGCAATTGGTGAAAAAGTCTCAAGAACCGATTACGCCCTTTGTGGACCGGGTCAAGGAATTGTATCGAGACCATGGTGTCTCAACGATTCTCGTCATGGGAGGCTGTGGGGATTATTTTGACGTGGCTGATACCGTGATTATGATGCAGGAATATCAACCGGTTGACGTCACGGATCACGCGAAGACTATTGGGACAACCCATCCAACTCAACGAGCGGTAGAAGTGACAAGTGTGCTGCCCGACTTAGAGCCTCGTGTGCTGATACCGGCAAGTGTTGAGGCCTCTCGTGGACGTCGAGAGGTTCACATTGACGCGAGAGGTGTAGAGGCGTTGATCTTTGGCCACGAAACGGTTGACTTATCGGCTGTAGAACAGATTGTCGATCCGAGTCAGGTTCGAGCCATTGGATATGGCATGTATGTCGCGGCTCAACAGATGATGGATGGCAAAAGGAATGTGACAGAAGTCTTGAAACTACTCATGCGAAAATTTGAACAAGAAGATCTCGATTGGCTTTCTCCTTTTGGCACTCAGGGACACCATCCAGGGAATTTTGCCAAACCTCGCTCCTTTGAAATTGCTTCGGCAATCAACCGCCTGAGAACCATTCAGATGCGACCAGGCGTTCGCGCATCCTAATCTCTTCCGTTTCTCGTAGGGTATCAGGAACCTCCGTCTGCTAACGCTCCTAAGAACATCAGCGCTAGTCCCACCTTTTTTCGCTCCTGACTTTGTGCAGTCTTTGGTCCGCTTTTCTTTTCCGAAAAGGATGAATCAACCGCAGGTTTAAGAATAGTGACTGTTTTGGGAAGTTGAGGTAGGTCCACGAAGACTTTGGCTGATTCCTGAGGCGTAACGATGGACCTTTTCCCATCCATCTGGGCACTATCTTGGGTGGTGGCAGACTTCATTTCTGATTGGAGATTATTGGTATTGGCCCATCCGCTTACATTGACATTGACAAAGGTAAGGGACAGAGCCAGAAGCGAAAACACGATGGTTTTTTTGTTGAATGGGGTGTGGATATACTTCATAGAGAGCCTCCCGGTTGGAGGGTAAAAAGAAGAGGCCTGGGGCATCTTCAGAACACCTGGGAGGGGAGAACGCATCAGTGGGACCTTCATTTATAGTCGGACTGAAAAAGGGCAGCCAGACTAACCCTGGAAACCACATGGTTTCCGACCCAGGTCTCTTGGCTTTGCGTCCTGCCCTCTCAAGCAGTTTGCCTTGTTTACCTTACCCTTTCTTATCGGCATTGTCAGAAAAAGATTGCTGAAAAACATCTTTAAGGGACCATCATAGGAAGCCGGGATGTCCATTGGCTTCACAAATAGAAGTTGGTGGAGGATGAGTGAAAATGGTGAACAGGGTGGTCATGAACGATTTCTGCCGCTTTTTACATGTTCATCCATGAGTAGAAGGAAAAAGTGAGGGTTTTTTAAAAAACGGCAGGGTAATCTCAAAGGCGAGGGGTGGGAATGTTCCATCTAGGAATCATGGTGAAAGGAATGGGGTTATGCGGTATGTGGAGGAAAGAGTCTTGGTTGCCTGAGGGGAAAAATAGAATTTACAGGGTTGCCCAATTCGACAATATTTCCTCCACCCGAACCCCTTCTTTTTCCGCATCGAGGACCTCGACAATTTCTAACGCGGTGCCTTGGTCATCAAGGGAAGAGAAGTTGATGGGCATAGGGTCAGGGTAGGGTTGAAGATTAGGATCTTGAATGACCAGCACTACGGGACGAAGAAGCTGCCCGGGCGTGACCGCCGTGACGATACCACGCTCTCCTGAGTTTAACTGCACAAGACTATACAGAGGATAGATCCCAATTTGGCTCACTAAATGCGCCACGAGTTGTTGGTCAAGTTGGTTCTTTTGTCCCAATTGGTAGAGTTCCCGTAGTGCATCCTTTACTGGAAAAGGGGCTGGTTGGCCATGCCCAGACAGTAATTCATCATATTGATCAATGACACGAATAAGTTTACTGCCATAGGAAATATCCAGTCCAGTGTTGGGGCCAGGTTTGGAGGAGGGCTGGCTGACGGCATGGTGTTCAGAGACTAATCGCATGACTTCTTCTGGAATCTGTTTGCTATGTTTAAGAATGTCCATCCCCATTTTCGGGTGGCTTTCAAAGAGTGATCGATCCGAAGGAGACAGGGACCCCACAGGATTAATGACATTGGTGGGCAATTGGAGTAGGCCAATATCGTGTAATAACGCACCCATGGCCAGGTGCTCCAATTGTTCTTTTTCAAATCCAAGGATTCTGCCCAACAACACAGTCAACGTGCTGACCGACAGCGCATGATCGTAGAGAGCTGGTGAGAATTCTCTCGTGCGAATCAGGGCCGCATAAGCCTCTTCATGACCCACGGTCGCTTCGATAATTTCTTCGGAGAGTTCCTTGACCTGGGAGCCGTTGACCACGCCGGATGTGCGAACGGAATCTAACAATTCCTTCACTTCACCCATCATTTGTTCCTTGGCTTCTCGGACAGCATTCAATTCCTCAGATAACGGTTTAGCCTTGACGGATTCTGGCATTTGTTCGATACGAGCTTCCAGCAGTTGGTAGGCACTCGGCAGGTCTGGAGTCGTGGGCTCTAGAGTGTCGGATGACAATTCTTCTGGTGTGCTCTCAACATCCACCCCTCGCTCGGTATCGATATCCACGAAACGAATGTTCGCACCTCGAAGCTTGGCGATTTGTGTCGATTTTCTGAGGAGGAATCGGTGTGTGAGAAAGGGGGTTTGGAACCAGGGTTGATCAATACCCGTCACAAACATGCCTAGGATGACCTGGTCAATGGGAATTCGTTTTGTGGCCATAGTGATGAACCTTATAAAAAATATTTGATATACATGAGCGGAGCACAAATGGAAAAATTTTGGTGGAAAATATGGTGAATTGGTTCCTTTATGGTTGTTTATATATTAATTTTTCGGTTGTTAGACGTTAGGTCTTTAATCAACGAAATAACGATTCGAGAACCCTCAAAATACCCAAAAGGACGCTGGAAACTCCTGAGCACAAGAAGGCTGTTGGCGAGGTTGGTCATCGGGGGGTGTCTGTAGAAAGACAAGGTTAATCAAACAGTTCAAAGGCAAGAAGAGCGTGGGTTGGAAGATCGTCAAGTTATTTCTCGTTTGTCCCGAATTAGAAAGAAGACCAGAAAGGGCAAACGATAATGGCCATTCAGGTTGCGCAGTTCTTTCAACGGAAATCCTCAGATCTGAACCTCAGAGAGCCAGTGGGGAACAGTGTTTCTCCCTTGAGCTGGTTTCTGAAGATAACCACCCTTCTTGCCGTCACTCTCCTTTGCCTTGTTCCTCCGAATGTAATCTTTGCCCAAACCCCACCTTCGCCAAATTTAGGGGAGTTTCATGAAATTCCCATTTTAGGGACCACCTATAATCAGGATTGGGAACCTGTGGGAGTGGTCGCGAAAGTCGATATACTGTTTGAGAAGAGATGGGATCATGAGGGGTTACGTATTCAATTTGCGACCCAACCCGGTCGGTTTTCAGAGACGGCTCAAAAGGCAGTGATTCAGGCTATTTCCCGAGTGGCCGATGCCAGTGAACTTGATGCACAATCTTGGACAGTCACGTTGAGCTTACCGTACCCAGGGGTGACGATGTATGGAGAAAGTCTTTCAGCCATGGTGGCGTTGAGTGTCATGGCGATGGCCAAAGGAGATCCGTTGCCTCCTGATAGAGTCGTGACTGGAACGGTCACGTCGGATGGTCATATTGGGACGGTAGGGGGAGTGCCTCTCAAGATCTTGGCGGCTCATAAGGAGCACCTGCGCCGGGTGCTCATACCCGAGGAACGGGATGTGGCGGATGGTGATTGGGAAAATCCGTTTCTCATGGAAGTGACACCAGTGGGCTCTATTCGCATGGCTTATCAACAACTGACCGATCGACCTCTTACAACAGTCAATTCTGTGACCCACGCCTTTTATACCCTGCCGTAATTTCTTCATTGTTCTCATTCATCCTGTAAGTCCATCGCCGGTGAAAGTCCAAAATGCCTTAGGCAGGATGATATGCCGGTGACTTGACATAGGGTGAGGAAACCCTGATTCTAAAAAATATCCATCAGTCAAAAAATGTCGCTGGATTGGTCTGGAGTCCCGAAATCATGATTATCTGAGGGGGTCTTCCAACTGGTGTCCATTTACCTGTCACATGAGGAAAGAACCACACGAATGACGGAACTCAAACAACCTGTGTTTGCCGTAGATATTGATAATGTGTTGGCCTACGCGGAGCGTGAGGTGCAACGCATTTACAAGGAACTGACCAATCAACCCTGGCCACGGGATTTTTATGCCAGTGCTGGAGGATTAAATGGGAGCCGGATAGATCGAGACCTCATTGAACAGATCTTTGATTATTTTCATGACACCAGTATCCCGCTGTTATCGGTGATGCCTGGTGCCCGGATGGCATTGGAAATGCTGTCTCGTCGATACCGGATCATTATTGTGACGGCCCGCCGCCCAAGTTCGAGACCCCAAACCGTCTCGTGGTTGCAAGCGCACCGAATTCCATATGACGAGTTGTATCTGACCGATGAGAAAGCTGAGGTCTCGGAAACAATCACACTAGCAGTTGATGATCATCCTGACCATGTTCAAGAATATAGCCAAAGTGGGATCCCCGTGTTTTTAATGGATCAACCGTGGAACCAAGGTGTGGATCTTCCACTGGTCACCCGAGTGACGGGATGGGATGCCCTGGTTCATCATTTAAATACCGGCCCGACCCGACAATGGCCCAACCACATACCTGAACGCCCTCCCTGGCAAGAAATGTTTCGCACCCTTCCCCCTTCTCCCTCTACGACCTAACACAGATTCATCTGAACAGGAGTTCTTCGAAACACCCCTCGTGTGTCCATAGTTCCCACTACAATTTTTGGGAATCAAAAAGGTTCAGGATTCTCAAGGAACGGGGTTTCGGTATGTTTGGAGGAAGTCCATTGAAATAGTTCCCGGAAGGCAATAGAGAGAACCGCAACCTCAATGGCAGTAAATATATACACAACGAAGGATTGCATGAGAGCAAGACCGAGTTGATGAATTTCTAGAATAGACAGCTTTTAGCATCGTGCAGGAGCTAATGCCATTCATTTTTAATAGCTAGGAAAAGGACACGAAAAGAGATGGTGAGCAGGAAAGGTCTTTGACCAGGATAGGGAATGGAAAGTCATAGAGGATGGTGTGAAAACCTGAGGTCAAAAGGAGGAAATGACTAGGATTTCGAAATGAGTTTTTGTTGATCGACCCCCTTGGTGTCAATCACTTGAATGGCTCGGGCCTCTAGAATTTTTTTCGAAAACTTACCCGCTTTCATCCAGACGGTCCAGGGAATATTCAGG
>CAZKRH010000140.1:0-36412 GCA_964555115.1 uncultured Nitrospiraceae bacterium
TCGGCGAGTAGTCCGTAAGGTTTTTTTATCGAGTTCAAAGAGATTCTTTCCTTCAAAAATAGCTTCTCCTGCGGTTGGTTCCATTAACCGAAGAATCGTCCGCCCCACCGTCGTTTTTCCACAACCCGATTCACCAACCAACCCAAACGTTTCGCCCTCTCTGACATCAAAGGACACATCATCAACCGCTTTCACCCAACCCGATATTTGGGAGAACACTCCGCTCCGGGTCGGAAAGTATTTTTTGAGTCCCTTCACTTGTAAAATAGGACTCCCATTTTTGTTGATGGAAGGATCAACCATAATTTAGTTCAACCTTGGCCTGGTTATGTTCAAATGGCCTCTTCATTTGGCCGTAACATATTGGGAGTCGTGTAACCAACAGACAGCCTCATGTCCTTCGTCAACCTGAATTGCCGGAGGTTCTTCATTGGCACAACAGGAGAGGACCTCTTGGCACCGCGTCGAGAAATGACATCCCTTTGGGTAAATCAACGGAGAGGGCACCGTGCCCTCAATCGAATCCAACCGTTCTCGCTTATCACCTGGCTGAGGCAGCGACTGAAGTAACGCACGGGAATAGGGATGGGAGGGAGATTTGAACAACTGCCGTACACTCGCGCGCTCCACAATTCGACTGGCATACATCACAATCACATCTTGAGAAAATTGGGCCACCACGCCTAAATTATGCGTGATGAGCAAAATGGCCATGCCCATTTCTTGTTGAAGTGTTTTGAGCAATTCAAGAATTTGGGCTTGAATGGTGACGTCCAGAGCTGTGGTCGGCTCATCGGCGATCAAAAGATCGGGTTTGCAGGCCAAGGCCATGGCAATCATCACCCGCTGTTTCATTCCACCAGACATTTCATGGGGATATTGATCAATCCGTTTTTCTGGAGAAGAAATATGAACGGTATCCAATAGGCGAATGACTTCTTTTCGAATCTCCGTTTTTGAAAGATCTGTGTGAATTTCAAACACTTCCCCAATTTGATTCCCAATCGTAAAGACGGGATTTAATGAAGTCATCGGCTCTTGAAACACCATGCCAATGCCTTTCCCTCGAATCCTCCTCATTTCAGACTCAGGAATCGATCTAAGATCCTCACCCTTATATAAAATTCGACCGCTCACAATCCTCCCAGGAGGATCGATCAACCGCATGATCGACATTGCCGTCACAGATTTGCCACATCCAGATTCTCCAACCAGAGCCAACGTTTGGCCAGAGGCAATAGAAAAGCTAACTTCCTCGACAGCCCGAACTTCTCCCTTGTCCGTAAAAAATGAAGTGGACAAAGACTGAACATCTAAGAGAGGTATAGAAGAAGACACTTATCGACTCCGAAGTTTAGGATTCATTGTCTCACGAATGCGTTCGCCCACCACATTAAAGGCTAATACGACAATACAAATAGCGATGCCAGGAATAAAGAACAGCCATGGGGCATCAAAGATAAACCCTTTTCCATCAGATAAAATATTTCCCCAGGTGGCATAGGGGGGTCTTACTCCAATTCCTAAAAAGCTGAGTGCTGACTCGGTTAATATGGCCGAGGCCACGCCAATGGTGGCAGATACCAATACTGGGGCAATGGCATTGGGCACAATATGTCGAAAGATTATTCGCCTGTCTGGCACTCCCAATGACTGGGCGGCCACCACAAAATCCTGCCCACGAAGGGACAAAAATTCTGCGCGGACAAACCGGCAGGTTCCCATCCAACTGGTTAATCCAATGACCACCATAATGTTAAGGATATTTGGTGGAAGCAACGCGACAACTGTAAGAATAAGGAAAAAACTCGGGAAACACATCATGACGTCCGTAAATCGCATGATGAGGGTATCAACAGTTATCAATCCCAGTTTGACATTTCCATAATATCCAGCCAGCCCTCCTAAAAAAATTCCAATGGATATCGAAATCCCCATGGCAATAAACCCTATCGACAAGGAAACAAACGATCCTTGCAGCATTCTGGCAAATACATCTCGGCCAAGCTCATCCGTCCCAAGAAGGTAAATACCAAATGTAGGGAGATCTTGCTGAGAAACTACATCAGCCGTCGGAAGCGATAACGGAGGTTTAAATTTATCGGGAAGGCGTACAGCTTCAGCATCAAATACAACCGTCCACTCTGTCAAAACTTTCCCCCCAAATGCCATGAAAACCAAAAGGACCAATACAATGGCCCCTGCAACAGCTATTCGATCTTTGGTATAAATCCGCACAAATTCCTGCCAGGGAGTTTCATGCTCCAGCAGAGCATCGGCCTGGGGTAAAGTGAGAGAATGAAGAGCTTCCTTAGCCATCGTTTATTTTATTTCAAAATGAAGAAATATCCCGTCAGGAAAATCGGATTCTAGGATCAACCATGGCATACAAAATATCGGACAAGAGGGTCCCTGCAAGCGTGAGGACCGCCACAAATAAATTAATCGTCAAGATCACGGGAAAATCCCGTGACATAATGGCCTCAAACCCCAATCGTCCCAAACCAGGCCAGGCAAATATCTGTTCAAAAATAACTGACCCTCCAATTAACCCAGGAAGGAGCAATCCAAACATCGTCACAAAGGGGAGAAGAGCATTTCGTAACGCATGCCAATAAATTACCGTATCTTCCTCTACACCCTTGGCCCGAGCAGTCCGCACATAATCTTGACTCACTACTTCCAACATTTGCGAACGCACATACCGAGACAAAACCGCCACTCCTAAAACAGCCGACATGAGCGAAGGAATAACAAGATGCCACACGCGATCCATGAATTGAAATGCCGGTTGCGCATTTTCCATTCCAAAGGTTTTCATCCCGATGACTGGAACTCCAAACGCATCAACCACCCACAGAATGGTAATATAGGACAAGAAAAATCCAGGGATAGAGATTAGGGCATATGCCATAATGTTCGTCGATCGATCATAGACCGTCCCACGTCGAACAGCCGCATGAATCCCGGTCGGAAACGCAAAGGTCCACGTGAGAAGGGTTGCCAATATAAATAAGGGCAAGGAGTTGAGAAACCGTCGCCAAATCTTTGGCAGAACAGGTTGACTATCTTTAAACGACTTCAGATCTCCCGTGGATAAATCTTTTACCCAATAGACATATTGCAAATATAATGGATCGTCTAAATGAAACGCGGCTCGAATTTTGGCAATATCTTCGGGTTTCATTCGTGGATTTGAAGGATCGACGGCACTGGGTTCTCCTGGAGCTAAATGAATGACAGAATGGGCCAGGATTGACACAATAAATACTAAGACCAACCGCTGTAACACATTTCGAATGATGAACGCTTTCATGTCAGTTCTCTGCAAACCTTTAGAAGACTATTTCACTGAGAGATTGGCTATTCCCCATTCTTTTAGCCTGTTAAAAAGCTGGTGTAAGCTCAAGTTTTCGCCATTTATGAAAATAAAAAGTATGGTCGCCACTCTTAATGGGGAAAATTTTTCGATAGGTTTCCCCTCCATCTGGCTGACGATCCACAAGGACAATCTTTTTATCGAGCACCCTTGTGCTCAACGGCGCATAGAGAAACGTATAGGGCTGATCGTCATAAATAATCCGATGTAATTGATGCGTCATTTCCCGTTGCCGATTTCGGTTATATTCTTTCCGAATTCGTATGATTAACTTATCCGCTTCGGGATTGTTATATCCCACAAAATTGAGCTGTTGAGGACCGGCTTGGCTGGAATGCCACAATTGATACAAATCAGGGTCAATCCCCATACTCCACCCCAACACGACGGCATCAAACTCTCCAGTATTCACAAAGTCCTTTAAAAAAACCGCCCATTCAAAAATTTGGGTATTACATTTGATGCCAATTTTTTTCCAAGCATTTTGGGCAATGGTCAAAATATTTTTCCTGATAGGATTGCCTTGGTTCGTGAGTAAGTTAAACTCAAAAATTTTCCCATCTTTCTCCAGCCACCCTTCAGCATTCGTTTGCCAACCTAAACCCTCTAAAATGGCCTTAGCTTCTTCAGGATCGTAGGGCAACGGAGTAATCGACTGATCGTACCATTCGGTATTCTTTGGATACGGTCCAGTGATTTGCACTCCCTCACCATAGAGTAAGTACTGAATAAATTCTTCGGCATTGATGGCCATCGTTAACGCTTTGCGCACTTGAGAGTCTGCCAACAATGGACGTCGAATATTGTAACCAATATACGAATACCCAAACCCTAAACTGGAGAAAGACTGATAAGCCTCATCCTTTTTATACCGAGCCACTTGATGAGGCTGGGCCCCATAATAATCGACGGCTCCCGCATGAAATTCGACTTCTTGTGTGAGAAGGTCTGGAAGAATTCGCATATAATATTCTTGATATTCAGCCGGCCCCTCCCAATACTGGTCAAATCGGGTAAGATGGATATATTCATCACTGTGCCACTCAGAAAAGATAAAACGTCCCGTCCCAATAGGATTCCGATTAAATTGGCTATCCCGCACACCAAACGATTCTCTTGCGCTTTCCGAAAGATCCCTTTCGTCCATTTCCTTTTGTAAGGCGGCTTCATTTAATAAATGTTCAGGAAGGATTCCCATCGTCCAGGCATTGATTGCGGGAGAAAATAGGCGTTTATACGTCACTTCCACGGTCGTGCTATTGAGGGTCTCTACACGTTTAATGGGTTCAAAGTCTGAGGTACGAGGAGACAGGTTTTTCGGATTCATAATGGCATTATAAGTGAACTTTACATCACCCGCATCGAATTCATGCCCATCATGAAATTTCACTCCCTGTCGTAGATGAAAGAGAATTTCTGGATTGTGTTCGGCAATTGGTAAGAGCTCTGGGAATTGGCTCCGTACATATTTTTCTGCAGCAGGATCTATCTCTTCCTCTATTTCAATAAATCGCTCATAGGGAAAGTTCAGAAAAAATCGATCGCCCAATATGGGTCTTAACCGATCAAATAAATCCTGATCGACCTTCTTCAGCCTAATCAGGACACGCTCAGGATATTGAATGGTGACTGACACTTGTGTTGTTTGAGGTTTCCCATCTTTGTCCTGCCCTGGCACTGAAACCGATTGAACTTGGCTTGAAGATTCCATGACTTCCATCCCCTCAACCACACCAACCAGTTCTTGCAATTGGCCATTGGCAAGCCCTCTTTGAATTTTTTCAATGACTCGCTTCCCGGTCACTGGAGCCCCATCGGGGAACCGATTAAAAGGATTCACCGCCACATACGCTGTTTCAGTAATCGACCAACCGGTAGCCAATCGACCACGTAAACTTAAATGCTCATCTAAATCTAACAGGCCTTCAAAGACCTCACTGACTATTTGTGAACTAGCCGAATCGGCATTGAGAATGGGATTGAGGATTCGGGCATCACCGATCGACCCTTCGATATAGGTGACTAAGCGATTGGGGTTCCCTACTGCCTGCTTTTCATACGTGGGAACCCAAAAATAAGATTGAAGGAGAAACAGGGAAAGGATAACAGGGACGAGAATTAGCCAACGTTTTACTTGCATGGCTTCACAATGTGATTTCCAAAGACCTAAACCTTACTAAGGGAATTATGCAAACTGGCCATTCAATACTTTGAAGATTTCGCAACAGATCCTGAGGTTCCCACCTTGGTTTGTTGTTCTGCATGGTATGAACTCCGAACCAATGGACCAGACTCAACATGATCAAAACCAAGATTCTTGGCCTCTTGTCCCCAGTCATCAAATTCTTCCGGAGTATAATAACGGGAAACGGGGATGTGCGCTTTGGTGGGCTGGAGATATTGCCCAATCGACAATATATCACATTCTGCCTTTCTTAGGTCGGTCATCACTTCTATCATCTCAGATGGTGTTTCTCCCATGCCCGCAATAATTCCGGACTTGGTTCTGCCTCCAAGCTGTTTAGCCCTTTTCAGCAATTCCAAGGACCGAAGATATTTCCCTTGAGGTCTAACAGTGGGAAACAGGCGAGGCACCGTCTCAATATTGTGATTCAATATATCTGGAGATTCTTTCAAGACCACCCCAAGAGCTTCTTCATTTCCCTGAAAATCTGGAATTAACACTTCAATACTGCAGGATGGACTCAACTCGCGAATGGCCCGGATGGTTTTGGCAAACATCGATGCACCGCCATCTTCTAATTCATCCCGATTGACCGAGGTAATCACCGCATGTCGCAAGCCCAATGTTTTGACCGCATGTGCAACTCGTTGTGGTTCTTCCTGGTTTAATTCTTCCGGACGCCCCGTCGTGACGGAACAATAGCCACATCGCCGAGTACAGATATCTCCTAAAATAAGAAAGGTCGCCGTCCGATTATTCCAACATTCCCACACATTGGGACATTTGGCCTCTTCACAAATGGTATGTAATCCCTGTTCATCGAGAATTTTACGAATATCTCGATAATTTCCACCCTTTTGAATTTTGACCTTAAACCATGGAGGCAAACGCCCGGCTTTTTCCCACGTTTGCACATTGGCGCGCGCACGTTGAACTGATTGAAGTGGAATAAAACTCATACAGTGGATTGACTAAGAATCAATAGAAATTGTCTAACAATGATTGAAGTAAACCGCCTGTAGGTATTATGCCGGAGGGAAGACACTTCCTCAAGGGAAAGAGTAGTACCAGGGTGAGTGTTGTTCTGAATGATGGGAAAGGGGTGCTCCCATCTTATTTAGGCTAGGCCCACCCCTTTCAATATTCTTTTAGACTTTCCTTGCACGATTGAATCTGGTGTCCTTAGGGCATTGGGACCTTCACTTCATTTCCTTCAACCGTCACAGGAAAACAGGCAACAGTAGCAGAGGGATTGTTGATACTTACACCCGTTTTGACATTGTATTCCCATCCATGCCACGGACACGTCACCACCTCGCCTTCGAGGTCACCTTCTCCTAACGGTCCGCCACGATGCACACAGGTATTATCAATGGCAAAAAAACTTCCATCGACATTAAACACCGCAAGCTCTTTTCCATTTACTTCTGCCACGATTCCACTTCCTGGCGCAATGTCTTCGGTATTGGCCACTTTCGTCAATTCACTCATTCCTATTTCCTCCACGCCTCTTTACAAAAGTTTGTGAGTTTACTATTTACCCAAGTTTATTTTAGGCCCATAGGGTCCTTCAGTTTTTTCAACATACTGGTCAGAGATCCCGTCTTCTCATCCCCTGTACCTTTAATCCTATCCACTTCAGCGACTAAGGCCGAGGCCACATCCTTGAACGCTTGTGCCTGTGGAGAGGCAGGATCTCCAATCACCAAGGGCGTGCCTGAATCGCCTCCTTCTCGAATTGCCGTATCGATAGGGATTCTGCCCAAAAAGGGAATCTTGAATTTCTCCGCTGCCTTTTCTCCTCCGCCATAGGAGAAAATTTCACTTCGCTCTCCACACTTGCCGCAGACATGGTAACTCATGTTTTCCACAATCCCGAGTAAGGGGACGTTGACCTTTTGAAACATCATGAGACCTTTTCGTACATCATGCAGCGCCACTTCCTGAGGCGTGGTGACGGCAATCGCGCCTGTTAACGGCACCAATTGCGAAAGGGTGAGCTGAGCATCGCCTGTTCCCGGGGGTAAATCGATCAGTAAATAGTCTAATTCTCCCCACTGGACATCGCGAAAAAATTGTTGAATGGCGGTATGCACCATGGGGCCTCTCCAGACTACCGCGGTTTCTTCCGGCACGAAAAATCCCATGGAGATCACTTTGACGCCATGGCCCTCGGCGGGAACAATTTTGTCCCCTTCTTTTTCCGGAGGTTTGGTAATTCCCATCATCATGGGGATATTGGGACCATAAATATCAGCATCGAGTAAACCGATTGTAGCCCCAGACAGTTGTAAGGCCACGGAAAGATTGGCTGCAACCGTCGACTTTCCGACTCCACCTTTCCCGCTACTGACGGCAATAAGATTTTTAACTCCTGGGACTAACGAATCTGTTTGATTCGGTGGGGGCGGCGGGGCCTGACCACTATGTTCATCTGCCATATCGTGACCCTTTCTATATGGTACGGGCTGAGTCGGCCCTATTTAAGACATAGATAGAATAGTAATTCCTGGACGGCACTTAACGTGCAGCCACAAATTTAGCCTCCCAGCTACCCTTTTGCAATGTTCCGGCTCTTTGTTTGGACAATAATCTTTATCAATTATGGTGGGAAGCAACCCCATGGACGCAAGAAAACTCTCATTATTCTAACAGAAAATCAAAATCTGCCTTACTCAAGGATGCCCCGGCTCCTTTTTGAGCAGATCCTGCGAGGACCGCTTCATACAACGATCGTTTCTGTGCTTTGAGCTTCATCATTTTTTCTTCGATGGAGTGCCGCATCAAAATTCGTATGATCGAGACTTTTTGCGTTTGTCCAATTCGATGGGTACGATCCGACGCTTGTTGTTCCACAGCCGGATTCCACCACGGATCCAAATGAAACACATAGGAAGCCTTGGTGAGATTGAGTCCTTGTCCCCCGGCCTTGAGACTCAGAAGAAACACCGAAGCCCCGTCTTCTTCTTGAAACCCCTGGACCAACTTTTTTCGCTTTCCAGTAGGAGTCGATCCGTCCAGACGACGGAAGGGAATATGATGTCCTACCAAAGCCTGTTCGGCTATATCCAAAAATGAGGTGAATTGTGAAAACACCAGCGCACTGTGACCCACCTCCATGAGTTCAGTCAGGCGGTCGAGCAACAACGAAATTTTTGGAGAGGAGTCATGCGTTGTTGGATACAACAACCTCGGGGATAAACATACTTGACGCAATTTCAGAATGGCGGTCAGCGCAATGATTCTTGCCTGAGCGTGAGTTTTGGTCCGGTAGGCTTCTTCAATCGTTGGTCTGATTTGCTCAATGGTATGTTGGTATAAGGTTTTTTGACGTTCCGTCAAATCCAAATACACATCCGTTTCTACTTTAGGGGGTAATTCGGTCAGGACCTCTTCTTTGGTCCGTCGGAGCACAAAGGGCTTGGTCCTTCTGGTGAGTTTCTCTAACACCGGAGCCGATATGGACTTCACGGACGATTTCTTTTTCTCAAATTCATCGAGCAGACCCGGGAGACACAAATCAATTAAGGCATAATATTCTCCGATGTGATTTTCCAAGGGTGTTCCGGTCATCACCATCTTAAACGCCCCTTGAAGCCGTCGCACCGCACGAGTGGTCTCCGCCGACATATTTTTCACCGCTTGCGCCTCATCAAACACAATCAGGTGAAACCTCTGTGTTTCTAACCGAGCGATATCCCGGCGCACCAAGCCATAGGTCGTCAAGATCACATCACAGTCTTCCTTGGGTAGAGTACGATCGCTTCCCACATACATATGCACGCGAAGGTCTGGATAAAATTTCTCGATCTCCTGTTCCCAATTAAACAACAGGGTCGGGGGAAGCACCACCAAATGAGGACTCGCTTCTCGTGGCACAGACGGAATGGTTCCCTCCTTAATGCCGGCCATCAGACTCATCGCTTGCAAGGTTTTGCCCAAGCCCATGTCATCCGCTAGACAGGCCCCAAACCGGTGACGATAGAGAAAGGCCAACCAGGCATATCCACTTTGTTGGTAGGAACGAAGGGGCACCAGAAAATTTTGGGGAAGAGGAGGCACTTCTATTCGCTCAAAATGTGATAACCGCTGAATGATGGCCTCATCCTCCGGAGGAAGAGTGACTTTGACTCCTTCCTTGCGAAGTGCAATCCAATCCAAAATCTGTAGCCGAGGGATGTGAATCCCGTTAGTAGCTTTCTCCTTCGAGGCTGGCTTGTGTCCATAGAGCGATGAAAAGGACTGAAAGACCGATTGAACCTGACGGGGAAACACATGGACCACATCCTGCAATTCGAGAAATCCTTCTCCTTTCAACGCCTGCTGAATCCCAGACTCCGAGAGAAGCGCGCCATTACACCGAATTTCTGGGCGCAGTTCGAACCAATCAATTCCTACAGGATGTTGGACATCTAGGGAAAACTCCAGCTTGGGAATGGCCACTGGTTTGTTGTGAAAAAACACCTGAACGTTTGCCTCTTGGCAAGCCTCATACAGCTGCGGAAGGCGCTGATAGAGCAATGCTACCGGAACCGTCATTTCATCATGCCGCACCATGCCTTGAAACACCTGAGAGCCAAACTGTTGAGAGAGTACCCGATAGAGATGAGCTTCCTGGGCCTTGGGGATTGGCACCACATGCCATTCGCCTTGGCGAAATTGTATGCGAATTTCCGATTCCCAAAAGGCCGCAAAGAAATCTTTGAGAATATTTTTGGCCGTCCGCTTCATTTCATGCCGATGAAAATCATTTCCGGATAAGGATTGACGTAGCAGCCGTTCTGTCTCCGATTTATGATTGACGGCAAGTAGAGCCAGAAACGTTTCACTGAGAATTTTTCTGCGCTTCTGGGTCCGTAACGGAGACGGCATTCCTTTAAATCGTTCCAAATACGTAAAAAAACTAAACGTTTGTCCATGGGGAGAATCTGGATAATCTCCCCACCACTGTTCGATCCGCACCGTCCCTTTCGGTGGTGAGGTGACGTAAAGGCCTTGGCCCTGCGGGGGAGGAGTGATCATCAATTTGTATTGTGGAGATTCGGAAGAAAGGGGGATGTCAGAGGGTAAGAGAGCCGCATGGGCCCCATTCACCTTCAGAATCACATGCTTTGACATCGCTTCCCATTTGTCTAGAGGAATATTCAATTGCATGGATTGGAATCGTTTCAAAGGCACGGTGATGGGGGCCCTTTCAACAATCCACAATCGACCGCGTTCAGCTGAATATTCGGTCTGACTGTTGAATCGTTCCCAGAACCTGGTTTCTTGATCGTATCCGCCATCTTCATGGTCGGCTTCTGCCTTCAATCCATGCGTCCACTCATAATACAGTTCATCATACAAATCTAACCCTGCGGACTCCTTGACTCTGAACAGTTTTCGCCGCTGGACATCAACGGCATAGCTCCAAAATAGTTGAATGTTCTCGCTAGCCTCCCCACTCAAAAAATATCGAGGGCGAATGTGAACGTGACCATTGACCACATCTAACTCAGTGTGAGCCTCGCAGGTGAGGGAAGAATCCCATTCAACGTTCACGCTCCTGCTACCTGTCTCCACCACCAATGGATATTGATTGCCCTGTTTGTTGAGATGCTGTTGAAATCGATCCCTATGCATAGGAATGGGATAGAAAAAATCTCCAATGAAATAGGTCAAACTGTTAGGCACACCCCTCACACTCACCAATCGCTCTCCGTGATTTCGAACAAACAATTGGGGAAACTGCTCCTGGAGGTTGATCACTAATTCAAAACGATCTTGGGGAACAGGAGAGGGAGATGGTTGATACGTTCTCAACACCCCCTTCTCCCAATCATTGGGCAGAAGGGTCGCCCGAAGTTTTTCTAAGCGGCGAGGGTGATGTTGAAAGACTTTAAAATGATCGGGTGCGAGCAAATTAATGATCGTCAATACCGTGCAGACCACATGCTTGCAATTGGAAGACGTATTCCAGGCAGGACAATCACAGGTAAACGTTAAATGTTGATTTTCCACGGTAAGATCGATGGAATACCGCCTACTTCCACGCACGGCGGCAGTCAAGATAGAGTGATTATTCCGCCACGTGAAGGACTCCAGACATTCCCGATGAAAATAGTCATACCCGCGGACGACAAATTCCTTGGGAGCCAGGGTATACACAATATTGGGAGGAAGCGCTTTTAGATGTTCAAGCATCATCAAAGGAAGAACTATGGGGTTATTCAATTACTGTAAATAGTCAATCCCATTTTACCAATTCCCTACCTCATCACAAACAAGGAACTTGGTCTATCAGGATCGTTCAGCAAAGACTTATTCAAAGAACAGAGATGACGAGTGGCTAGCCTCTGTTTGTTGGGAACAAAGTAGGAATTATAGCGGATAATTTACTAGCGACAAGAAGCCAGCAGCTAGAGACAATCCAGAGAATCGCGCTGTAGGACTTTTTCAGTAGGCCAATTGACAATGGTGGGAACAGGTTAGGACCCCTTGGGTCGACCTCGCGCTCGGAGAGTAGACTCCAACCCTAATCGCTTACACATCTGAACTTGCCAACGAGGGGCACCAAAGGGGCACCCGCGTTGGACACTATTTCGAAGATCTTCCAACTCAATCGTCGACTCCATTTTATTCACCCGGTTAACCCAATTCCTGGGTCGCTCCACGGGCCATTCGCTTAAAAATGGGGATGACCGTGATTCAGGGTGTTTCCACTGCCATAAGCTAGACCACCGCCACTCTTCCGCACGAGATATCAATTTTGCCCTCAACGGATTTCGTTCCACATATCTCACCAAAGTCAAAAAATGTTCGTCGGTTTGTACAGGAAAGGACTTAAAGCGGCCCTGATAGACGGGCCCGGTCCCTGAAGATTGGTGAGCCGCATGCCAGCGCTGCGTATGGGTGACAGTCATCCACCGCATCACTTCGGACAGTTCGCCTTCCTTGCGAGGCCACAGAACCAAATGCCAATGCGTCGGCATTAAGCAATAGGCCACAATTCGAATGCGCGTTTCTTCATAGGCTTCACACAAAATACGGTGAAAAGCGGCATAGTCCTCTGACCGTTCGAACAAGGGCAGCCGCCCCGCCCTTCGATTCAGGACATGGTAGACCAGACCACCGGTAGCAATTCGTGGACGACGCGGCATCCGTCTATTGTGATCAATCCAAGAAAAAAAGTCAATTAAAGACTCCCGACCCCTTTCTGTGACTTGCAAAACGGCCATCTGGACAATAGTATGGGCGGTCTTGTTCAATGGGTGTGACACTTTGTTGAAAACGTGGGCGGAAATCTGATCGACCTTCAAGCGACTTTAGCATGATTCCTTTTCCTCATATCGACCCTGTGTTTCTGCGACTCGGTCCCTTACAATTTCGATGGTATGGCCTGATGTATCTCTTGGGCCTCCTTGCCGCGTATTTTATTATTAAGACCAGGGCGGCTGCCCATCACATTGCCCTCAGTAAAGAACAGATTTATGACCTGATTGTGTATGCCGCGCTCGGAGTATTTTTAGGTGGGCGCTTGGGCTATACCCTGTTTTATAACTTTTCGTATTATATTCAACATCCGCTGAGTGTTTTCGCCGTGTGGGAAGGCGGGATGTCTTTTCATGGCGGGTTGATTGGCACCTGTCTGGCCCTCTGGCTCTTTTGCCGACGGCGAGGGTTTGCCCCGTACACTATTGCCGATTTAGCCGCAGGGGCTGTGCCCATTGGGCTAGGCCTAGGACGTCTGGGGAATTTTATTAATGGGGAATTGTTTGGACGGGCGACAAACGTAGAATGGTGTATGGTGTTTCCTCATGGAGGGGATGTATGTCGACATCCCTCTCAACTGTATGAGGCAGGATTGGAGGGAATCCTTCTCTTTGTCATCCTCTGGATCATTTCTCGATGGTCGACTCCTCCAGGAACCATCTTTTGGAGTTTTATAGCCGGCTATGGCATGGCTCGAGTATTTGTAGAAAACTTTCGGGAACCTGATGCACATTTAGGATTTTTATGGGGCCCAATCACCATGGGCCAACTGCTCAGTATTCCCATGATCTTACTCGGACTCATTATGATCATCAAAGGGTTTCGCAGCCAATCCCGGCCAACCTCATCTCATTAACTCATTGCCCTCCATAGGCCCCGCCACCTCCAATTCCCCCGCCCCCTCCAAGAGAAGGTAACACAGGATTCGATGTATTGGAGGTAGGTCTGTCCGGGACATCTCCATACCGTTTTAATGCCGGTGAGTCCCAGATTTTTTTATGACCAGGAGCCAAATTCGCTGCCTGCATAAAATGTTTACGCATGTCTTCCCGTTCCCCTAGATACTGAAGCGCGAGCCCCAAATTATAATGAGCCTCGGGCAAATCGGATTGGAGAGCCAAGGCATCTCGAAATTTTTGACTGGCCGCTTCATATCGCCTTGCCGCAAACAACTGATTTCCATAATCAATAGCGGCCACCACCTGTGGAGCGGCATTACGAGGAGCGCAAAGTGGCACCCGAACATTTTCAAGAGAACACAACTCCGTACTGCCTTCTTTTGATGATCCCCCACATCCTGAGAGAAGGCACAGGCCCCCAAGCAATATTCCACAGATCCATCCCCGTCCACTGATGATCATACTTTCTTCCTCCCTGTTACTCGCTAAGGACCTGAGAGAAAATAACTTGGACCATATCGCGCCAAGATTTGGGTCGGATTGGGACGGAACGATTGAGAACAACCCGAGACATAGCCCAGCTATGTTGAGGGGAGTTCGATTGAGGCCCGTTCAAAGATGGCCCGAAGATTGGATGCGAGATGTCCAAGTTATTTTCTCTCAGGTCCTAATGGGTTCATCCCCAGGAACGATTTCTACCGATTGGCCTGTACGCAGAAAAATCACTTCGCCCCGAACAGAATTGACTCCGAGCACTTGCGCAATGGCCTGTTGATACTTGCGCAATTGTTCATTATAGCGCTCAGCCCATTCCGAGATCGAGTGGGAATTCACTCGGTCAGTTTTATAATCGGCCACCCAAATCTCCCCGTCAAGGCGATAGACCAGATCAACCACCCCCTCCAGGATCATCCCCTGGTTGATCGCATCATTGATTGACACACCCTGTTGCCGCCAGGGAACCATAAATGGCAACTCCCTGCCCAATATTTCCACCTGTTGAAGTTTAGCATACACCGAAGATTTCCCGAACACCTGGAAGATGTGTGTGAGCTCTCGTTGGATGGCCTGAGCTTCTTTGGGATTGTGGTGAAGGGGTCTATTCTCTAAAAAACGAGTGAGATGGGCCTGCAGTTCTCGAGGAGGTCCGGAATAGGCCCACTGCTCTAAAATTTGGTGTGCGAATTCGCCAATAATTTTTCCACTGCTTTTACGCAAATACTCAGGGGACTCCGGATCACCACTTTCCTCATCTCCTGGGTCCTCCTTAAATTGTTTAGAGGTAAAATCCAAGCCATCCTTTTCTTCATCCTTTTGGGAAGTCGGAGTCTCCTTTAATAATGTGCGGCTCATTTTGCCCGTTTTCTCCATCCATTGCATCCACAGCTCTTCTCCCTCATGTTTTCGAGAGGAAGGTTTTGCCAAGGCTTCATCTCTTCTGATAAATTCTTTCAGTTGTTTCGGACTTGCCACCATCCGGATGGTTACCTCGCCATGTTGTTGAGCCAAATTGCGCTCCATGGCTTCTGAAGAACCTCCCACCAGAGTGGTGACATCAATCTCCAGGCCTTTCATTAACAGGCCCAACAAACTGTTTGATGGGAGCGACTTACCTTGAACTACCCCGGCTGATAACACCAGCCGTCTCTTGGCCCTGGTCATAGCCACATAGAGCAACCGAATCTGTTCGGCTTCTTCCCGTTCTTTGAGTTTGGTCTGGACATACACCCCACCCACCGTACGCAAGGCCCCGATTCGAACACCGACGATTCCTGTCGTCCAATCATGGTGGACACTCACGGAAGACTCACGCTGCTCCGTGCCACGATGAAGCCCTGCAAAAATCACAAGGGGAAACTCTAAACCCTTGGCTTTGTGAATGCTTAATATTTGTATCGCTCCATCTTGATGGTCCTCTTCCCCTTCTTCACTGAGTGCCATTTCAGATTCTGGGGCAGGTTGAGCAATGCGTGTGGAGAGAATCGTCACCAGTCGGCCTAACGTCATATCAGGATCGAGGGACAGCTCTTGCACAATGCCTCTGAACTTCTGGAGATTGGCTATGGCTTGTTCCCCATCTCGAGAGGCCGCAGCCAGTTCTATCATGGGAACGTGTCCCCAGATCGTATCAAGCACCTCTTCAAGGGGAAGCAGGGGCAAGACCTGGTGTAAGAACTGTAAGGAGGTATAGACAAGAGGAAGCCCATCTTGAGATTTGGTGGAACCCGTTCGAAAATCTAATACGTCCTCCCGGGCTAAACGTTCAATGTCCTTGTCAGAGACTCCTCCAACCGAGGAACGTAGGACCCCGACCAAAGCAATATGATCATGCGGATTCACAGCTACCCTCAGGACATTCACACAATCAATGATCTCTTGGCGTTGATAGAAATGCTTTTCTCCTTCTGTCCTATAGGGAATGTCATATCGGCGTAGCGCCTCCAAATAGATGGAGGCGTGCGTCAACGTTCGAAAGATGAGTGCCACATGATGAGGTTGCACCGTGACAGTTTTGTCACGAAGCCACAGGGTCTCTTTTCCCAACAGATCTTCCTTCATCCATTTGGCTAATCCTTCGGCTTCCGCACGAGTCGCGGCCTCAGCATCTCCCTCTTTTTCTTTGAGGGAAACCAACCGGACTTCGATACCTTCTCCCCTGACCGTTGGACTGTCCTCATCCACGGCTTGTAAATTCTCATACTTGGGTTGCAGGCCCTGTTTGGTCTCCTTTGGAAACAGACGAGAAAAACACGAATTGACGGAAGCCAGCAATTTTTTATGACTCCGAAAGTTGGTGCGCAAACACTGCTCTTCCCCCTGTTCTCCAGCCCCTAACACAATTTGGTTCACCACATGATCAAACGCCTCCATGTCAGCCCGACGAAAGGCATAGATGGACTGTTTGGGGTCGCCCACAATAAACAACTTTCCTGGTTCCACCGACAGCCTGTCCCATTTCGTGGCTTCCGTTCCCCTTGCTTCAGAGAGATACAATAACAATTCATATTGAATAGGATCCGTATCCTGAAATTCATCCACCAAAATAGACCGAATGTGTTGTTTGAGATCATGCCGAATGTGTACATGATCTCTCACTAAATCCCGAGCCTTGACCAATAAGCCACTAAAGGAGATATAGCCCCTATTCAAAAATGTTCGTCGGCACTGCCGCACAAACGGAGTCACGACCAATAAAAATGGTGATACTCCATTGATATCTACCTGAAGCAGCATTTGAGCGACCTTGATGATGTGCCGAGCTTCTTCATAATCTTCCTTGTTCCAACGTTCACTGCGAACCGGAATGCGACGGCCAAGCACGTCCTGGGTTTCCTGTTTGATCCCCTCCTTGAGCATTGAAGGTGCTGCCATTGTTCCATTGGAAGCCCCAAGAACATTCAAAACGAGAAGGGCTTCCCTCACCATATCTTCTAAAATATGAGAGGTCTCATATTCCGTTATTAACCCTTGTCCCTTTGTGATCAAACGTTGAAGCCATCGTTGGATAGGTTCAGATACCCTCTGGCCACCGGAGTTCTGGCCAATCCCATCGATGGGAACGACTTCATCACACAAGGCCAAGGTCAATTGCTTGATATCATCAAGTTTGACCTTGTGAAGAAGTTGGCGCCACATGGGATGATGGCAACCCCGAACCCCCAACTCTTCATCAACCCACTTGCCCCATTCTTGTTCAAAGTGAGTGAGAAACACCGTCCCATCATCTTCCTGGAAGGAAGGATCAACGCGAGCTTGGATGGGATACAACCGAAGAAGATGACCCGCAAAACTATGAATGGTGCCAATGTGGCTTCGTTCAAACATCTTCAGGGCCTGTGTCGATCTTTCATGAATGTCTTGAACGGTCAGACTGTACCGCTGGATGAGATCTTCAAATTGTTCCGAATCAGAACTGGTGGCATGATCGTCTCCTCCGCGAGAGGACTGGATAGACATGTCCCGAAACGCCACCAGCCGATTCCGCAATCGATGCCGAATTTCCTGAGCGGCTTTATTCGTAAAGGTTAAGGCCACAATTTCATTGATCTGGAGGTTTCCAGGTTGGCGAAACAGTAAATGGATGAGACGGTCTACCAGAAGCGTAGTTTTCCCAGTCCCTGCACCGGCGGTGACCACGACATTTTTTTTCATTTCTGTCATGGCCCATTCCCGGACATGTTGATCAATGACATTCATGTTCATACGTTAAGAGACGGTTTTAAAAATGCTCCAGCTGCGTTCTCGTTGGCGTTTCTAGATGCTCGTATCAGTCGCCCGTTGCTCGTATTTCGTTGATCGTCGCTAGTTGCTGGTCACAAAAGACACTTTTTTTTACTAGCAACGAGCAACAAGCGACCAGCGACGATTTTCTCTTCCCGCTTCACAAGATACGCTTCACATTTTTTCTTCACGAGCGACCAGCGCCAAGCCACCAGTCACATCTTTTCTATTTCGGCAATTGAGCCTGCCGAATGGCTCGAAGGGGACTCACCACTTCATGATCCAATCGGGCTCGCTGGGCCGTTGGAGAATGGCCTTTGCGACACATCACACGAAAATCACACCGATCACATTGTCGACCAGGCGCAATGAAAAACTGGCCTTTTCGGATCCCTTGAAGAATGGTGACCAACGGCAATTCTAATCGTTCCCGCAACGGAGACTCCCAGGCATCTCCTGGAAAACTCATAGGGTGCACAGCATCAGAATCCGAGCCCCAATTCGGTGCAATAAAATCAAATCGGACTTCCTCACAAGTCGGCAGAGAATCAGCTGATCCTTGTGGAGCGTAAGCAGCACCTTCCTCGACAAGATGGTTTTTGGCCAATAACACATACAACGGTGGCTGCAAATACACTCCCCGTATTGCTCCCAACACCAAATTTTTATCCAACACACCGGGCATAGTGCTTTCCCTATATTTGTAATCAATGACGCGAAAGGCCTGTGCCTGTGATGACCAATCGACTCGGTCAATTTGGCCAGTGATCAATAATTCTTCGGCATGATCCGGCAGAGTCACTCGCAAAGATGTCTTCATGGATTCTTCAAATAAGATGGGAGTCCAACCTTGATTCCGTTCGTGCCACATGTGTTGGACCACTTGTTTCACCAGAGACAAGAGTCGGTCTTGTTGAATTTGCCAGAGCAAAAAATATCCCACGGGGTGGCTTTGGGCAAATTGTTGAAACACCGATTGAGCCACCTGTCCTAATGCTACGTCTCCATTGAAGGTCTCAGGAGCTTTCCCCTCTTCGGAAGTTTTCTTGAGGAGAACAGGAATGGCCGTTTTTAAAATCTCATGCAACAGATTCCCTATTTCTAATGGGCCTACCTGATTTCTTCCTTCTGGGTTTTCAAGAGGGCCAAGTTTTAATACTTTCCCGGCAAAAAACTGAAAAGGACACACCGCATATCGCTCGAGAGATGTGGCGGACCATCCTTTTTCTTTCCGTTTGGCCCAAAACGTTTCGAGGCTCCCTGTCATTCCATCGTGGTGCTCTAATGGGCCATGCAGCCGATCAAGAGATGTGATGCATTGAAGTCCCTGCCTAATCAACTGATGTTGTGGATAGGAATTACCGACGCTCTGGGCTGACACCTGACGAGACAAGAATTCTTGTATGAGACGCTCTTGTGGAGGCAGACGTTCCCCCGCAAACGTAGGATACATGTTCATTTTTTTGAGAAACCGCCTGGGAATGAATTTGTCAGGGGGATCTCCTAATTGTTTGCGGACTTCTTCCACATAGGGGGAAGGCAATAGAGAACGGCCCTGTTGATCAGACCGTTGATACAGAAGAGTTAACGAATCGCTGGCCGAATTGATCAACAAATAAAAGAGAAGCTTTTCTTCATCATAGGCCATGAGTTTTTCAGGAATTTTACATCCCACATTCATGTCAATCAGACGACGCCATTGATCTCGCAAAAAGGCGTCTTCCTGGATGGCCCGAGGGAAAACCTTATCATTCAATCCAATCACATAGAGCACCCGAAAACCTATTCCACGTGCGGACATCGCATCTAGGACTTTTACCTTGGACGTGTTGTGCAAAGCCGTTGCCTGACGATCGATCGGAAGGCTCATGGCCTCCATCAATCTTTGGAAAGCCGCGACAAATTCCTCATATGTCACTTCACACTCTGGATGATGGAGAGCCCGCAATTCTTCCAGATGTTCTTCCAGAACATCGACATTGACCAATTCTGGATCATGATCACCCTGCGAGGACTGTTGACCAGCCAATAGTACTGACCAGGGTTCTCGTGTTGCGGGACACAGCAGTTGTCGGAATAGCACCGTCACCGTCTGAACATATTCTTCCCAGGTGCCACTCTCCGGTATCCTTTTCATAACCTCGTATATGGCTGTGACTGCCATCCACAAACTTTGTGCCGGAGTAGCATCCCCTGGACGCTTCAATTGGTCCATCGGTTCACTTCCACACTCCGCTTTTTTTTTCTTCAATGAACCCTTCGAGGCGTGTCCATTCTTGAAGCCCCTTGACAATGCCCAATCGTCGACTCACAAGATCCCAGGACTCCCGGCATATTGTTTCTAATTGAGGACAGAGAGCTTTGATTTGAAAATAGGGAGAACACAGAATTTCCAGGACTTGTTCTCGTGGATAATTCCCAAGGGGTACATTCAACAATTGCATGGCTGTTTTCACCAAAGGAAAGGCCGACATCTTTCTGGTAAAGGGAGAGGAAAACGGAATGGCATGATGTGCAAACACCCTTGGAATGACGAATTCGTAATCCAGCAATGATCGGCCCACTACTCCTATTTCATGAAACATGATCCCCTGGTTTTTCACCATACCAATAATGTCTTTGGCCACTACCGCCACTTCATCTTCACTTCCGGACACATGAACAATCCGACAAGAAGGATTATGGGGTTGGGCAGTATCCCCCCGACGTTCAACTTCTCCTGATTGAACCTCATCCCCAGGGTGGATCGCCTGTTGGGGATTGGGATGAAGGACAGACGCCGCCTTCATCTGAGTGCCTGCAAAGACACGTCGCACACCTGAAAACGTGTGACGGTGTGGCAACAGTCTTGTGGGTTGCGATTGAAGCCCACTCACATATCGCTGAAAAAAGTTCTCCGCAAAAAGAAACGCTTCATGTTTACGAACGAGAGGAAAATACAAATGGGTAGGATAGAGTTTGGCAATTTCCTGAAAGACATCAAGTTGGACCTGGGTCAGATCATAAAACCCATAATAGACAATGGCGTCTTGGCACTGGAGAAAGGAAGAGGTTCTCACATATTGTTCAGCGAGCAGCGCCAGATCATCTCGATCCAAGTCTCGGCCATGGCTCTCTCCCTCTACTACAATCTCATATAAATTGAGGACCTGGTGTACATCCCTCACATTCGTGTCCCCCTCCTGCATGATCATTTCTCGAACCACATCCGCATGAACTTTCGCATCTTTCATATCTTTGAACGTCGCCCAGAGTGCAGCCCACGCACCTGGCATGTCTGTCAAATTTTTCCATTCTTGTGAATCCTCTGGCCATTCTTTTAACCGTTGGTGAAGGAGTTCCTGAAAGTAAAAATTGGAACGGATGGAAAAGCGGGTCTCAGGTTCTCCCTCTTGGAGAAGTTTGATAGCCAAGTGATGAAAGGTCAGGAGATTCACATTGAGAAGAGAAATGTGACATTCATGAACCAGAAACCATTTGAGTCGATCTCGGAGGGCTTCGGAAGGAACGACAATGAGGATGGGATCAAATGGATCGCGAGCCTTGATCGATTGAAGATCAAGTGCGAGCGTTTGCTCAAGATCTGGATGGAAATGACCGGTCGTGACCTGAAGCATATTCGTATAGATTTGGGTATTGGGCTTGACCTTCAACCTTCATGAACACCACAAGCCCTTATCTCTGATTAAAGCCGGGTTTCGCCCCGGCAGACGAGGTCCTTTTGTTTCGGCAAAAGGACCCAAAACCATGTTTGCCCCATCGTGGCCCTGCGGGTCCCCTGCGCGGTTCGCCAACTCCGGCGGCTGCGCAACTCGCTGCGCTCAAACAGTGCTCGCCGAAAACCCCGGCGTTGGCTGCACTGCTCGGCCATGCTGGAAGGCATATAAAATTTTTGAAGATTTTTCTGGTTTTCCCTGGGGTCTTTTTAGCACGATGGGACTATTTAGAAAAGTTTTTAAAACAGGAAATGGCAGGAAGAAGAAGGAATAGTGAGAGATGCAAGAATGACCGGATAGGTTTACCCGGTCTCGGGCCCTATGAGTTCACCATTACAATCAGTGCACCCCCACTCCCCATCAATCATGGACATGGATTCCCCGCAGAAAGGGCATTCAGGGCGCGGACCTGCATTGGATTTTGGCAAGACGGGTAATTCAATGTCGTCTTCATCATCATCCATGCCAAAGGGACGGGATCGTTCCAACTTCGGATCATCCATGGGAGGTTACTCGTCTTTTTTTGCGGTGGCTTTTTTCGCAATAGCCTTTTCAGCGCTATCCCGAGGTGGCACACCAATAAACGTCAGGCGACCATTGATAATCGTCGCAGGCACCGCTCGAATGGAATGACGTTCCGCCAATTCCTGACCATCTGACGACCCAATATCAATTTCTCGATAACTAAAGCTATATTTGACTTTCATGCCTTTCCACAATTTTTTAGCCGAAGGGCAAGCACCACATGTGGAAGAGACTAATAATGTCACATTTGCCATACTTCACTCTCCTCATTGATATAGTTTTCCCTATGGTAGCACCATGAGAAATCGCGTCGCAAGGGAGAGGAAACGATCTCGTGGCTCGTCACTGGTCGCTCGTGGCTAGTGGAAAAAAGACGTGAAGCGGGAAGAAGAAACGTCGCTGGGTGCTGGTTGCTCGTGGAAAAAAAGGTCAAGGGTGAAACGCCAGGCTTAAAGCCTATTCAAAACGACGCTTCACGAGATACGAACGACGAAATACTAGTGACGAGCGACGAGCAACTAGCGACGATCCACGAGATACCAGCAACTGATAAGGATGAGGGTTAGGTTGAGGGGAGAGATTGGCCTGATTTCTCAGATTCCAAGGCCCGAACAACTCGTTCATACTCGGTTTGCAGAGAGGAAAGTATCTCTTCTACTCCTTTTGCCACTCCTTGATGGCCGGACTGTTCCAGTTCAAAACAGAGTTGGCCCAGGCGGGTCGCGCCTATATTTCGAGAACCCCCCTTAAACGCGTGAGCTGCATTCATAAGCGCCGCCGGATCAGTCTTCTCCACGGCTGAACGGAGTGCGGCCAAATGTCGAGGGCAATCTTCCAAGAATTGATCAATGATCGAATGAAAAAATTCGGGATCATCAACCCCACCCAAAGCCCGAAGATCAGCTAATATTTCCCGATCTAGGGGATCCTCATCCACACGTTGAGCAGTCGCGTCAATTTCCTTCGACCTCGGGGAGATCGATGGTTGGGCAGATGGGCCTCTGTCGGTTGTTTCCACAGCTGCGGCTCCGAGCTCTTCTTCCATTCCCTTCAATTCAGCGGGGAGCCATCGTTGGAGAACCTCGGCCAGTTCTTCGAGTTTGACTGGTTTGGATACATAATCATCCATTCCCGCTTGGACACAGTTCTCACGGTCTCCCTGCATCGCGTTGGCAGTCATCGCAATAATCGGAGTATGTCGCTGTGAACCTTCCTGGCGACGAATTTCTGCGGTCGCCTGAAATCCATCCATCTCCGGCATCATACAATCCATGAGGATGATATTGTAAGGAATACGGTTTAACGCTTGAACCGCCTCCTGGCCGTTGGCGACCACATCGACTTTATACCCCAACTTGGCTAACATCCGCACCGCGACTTTCTGATTGACAACATTATCCTCGGCCAACAAAATTTTCATTCTCGAATGGATCACCACTTCATTGACGCTATGTCGAGTAATCAATGCTGATTCCGTCCCGGTATCAAGAGAGGCAGCAGATTTTCCCATGACCAAACGCAAGGCATGAAACAATTGGGTATACCGAATGGGTTTGGTGAGGTATCCATCAAAACCCTGATTTTTCGCGATTTGGGCTTCTCCCCGTTCAGCCACCCCCGTCAGCAACACCAACCGTATGGACGCCAAGGCAGGATGACGTTTGATCATGACCCCTAAATCCATCCCATCAATTTCAGGCATTTGCCGATCAATGATCGCAATATCAAAAGGATCGTCAGTATCCACTCCCTGCTGGATCTGGCGCAACGCCTGTTCTCCATCATGACTGCAGTGCACGCGCATACCCCAGGTTTCTAAATAGTGGGTCAGCAGCATCTGACTGGTCAGATTATCGTCGACCACACACACATGCATCCCCTGAAGGTCACCCAAGGGATATTGAGCAGGAGGAGATTCTCCCTTCTGTTTCCCAAAACGAATCGTAAACCAAAACGTACTTCCACTGCCTGGGGAACTCGATACGCCAATTTCTCCCCCCATCATTTCCGTCAAGGTTTTACAAATAGCCAGGCCCAATCCTGTGCCACCGTATTTTCTGGACGTGGAACTATCGGCTTGGGTAAAGGCCTGAAAGAGGTGCCCCTTTTGCTCAGGAGAAAGCCCAATACCAGTATCCACGACCTGAAATCGAATGACAATATCTTCATCAGTTTCTGATTCCTTGATGACCTGTACACTGACCTCTCCCTGATCGGTAAATTTAATGGCATTGCCCACCAAATTGATGAGAATTTGTCGACATCGCCCGGGATCCCCTTGAAGCACATTGGGAATATCCGCATAGATGATTCCGATCAACTCAATGCCTTTTCCCTGCGCCCGCTCTGCCAGAAGATCCAATACCTCCTCCACCGCAACCCTCAAGTCAAAATCAATAATTTCCAATTTCATTTTCCCGGCTTCAATCTTGGAAAAATCCAGAATATCATTGATGAGCGTGAGTAACATTTCCCCAGAATGGCGAACCGTTTCGGCACATTCCCGTTGATCCTGTGTGAGATCCGTATCCAACAATAGACCCGCCATCCCAATCACCCCATTCATTGGAGTACGGATCTCATGACTCATGGTGGCCAGAAACTCGGCCTTTGATTTGGCCGCATTCAAGGCTTGATCGCGAGCTTCCGCTAACTCAAGGTTTTTCGCCTCCATATCCTTGGCGGCTTGCGCCATCATGGCTTCAGCATCTTTTCGTTTCGAAATGTCCTGTGCCACACACACCATTCCCTGGAAGGTTCCCTGCTCATCCTTCAGGATTGCCCCAGAAAAGGAAACAGGAACGCGTTGACCGTGTTTCGTTTCATAGGTCGTTTCGACCTGATTAATATAGCCATGGGTCATCAGATCATTAATTAATGAGGAATTGGCCAAGTCTTCGCCAAACATCAGGCTGGGAGATTTTCCGAGCAACTCATGTTTTGGATATTCCAATAGACGAGAAGTAGCTTGATTGACTGAAGAAATAACCATGTCTGGGCTAATCACAATGAGCGTATCGGCCATCGAAGAAATAATCGAATCCACATAGGCTTTGGCCGCCGTGGCCTCATCACGAGTGACCGTGAGTGCATGATTACTCTCTTCCAACTTTGCGACCACCTCAGCTAATTTGTCTTCCGCGTCTTGTCGTCGAACCACGTCTTCTTCCAGTCGGTGATTGGCCTCACGAAGATCGGTGGTTTGTTGATCGACCAATGTGGCGAGATCGTCCAGGCGAACCCGGGTCTGCTCAGTCAACGCCCACTTCCGCGTCAAGGCGGTCGCTAATTGCTGCACTTCAATGGGGTCAAACGGTTTACGAAGAATGAGCAGTTGATCATAGCGACCTAACCGCTGGATAATTTGATCCCATTCATGGTCGGAATAGGCCGTACAAATCACAATTTGGATCCGTCCATCCACCTTCCACATTTGTTCAATGGTTTCGATGCCATCCCACCCCGGGGGCATCCGCATATCCACAAACGCCACCGCATAGGATTGGTTCTTAGCCGCAGCCGCTTGCACGAAAGCCAATCCAGCTTGGCCCTGGTCTGCAAATTCCAGGTCAAATCGAATCGAAGACTGCGCCTCAGACTGTTCATCAAATAAGGCCGCTTCCATTTGATCTAGCTCATCGGTATCCAGTTTCCCATTGAGGATTTTCTGAAAATCTTGGTGAATGGCCACATTGTCATCAACCACCAAAATCCGTTGGTTCAGAATTTCAGGAAAGGGGATCACACTGGCACCTCCACGGGTGTCACTGGAAGCGTGAACGTAAAGGTTGTGCCCTGCCCAAACTCCTCTCCCACCATGTCCGCCCTCGCCATATGAGTCCATCCCTCCAAACACTCATTCCCAAAAAGGACCCGAACATCTTTGTTAATCAGGCACATGCCCATGGGTATGTCATTCAACGCCCCACACGTTTGTTCTATCGTCATCAGATCTTCCATGCTTCGTGGTTCTTCTCGTTCCATCCAATCAACAATTGATTGGTGACCCTCTACACCAGCGCATCCACTGGTAATACTTGTTCGGAAACATGCCCCTCTTGGCTCTTCCTCTTTGCACTCGCCGGATCCTTGGGCAGCGTCACCACAAAGGTGGCTCCTTCTTGAGGCGCACTCTTGGCCGTAATAGAACCGCCATGACCTTCCACAATTTTTTTACAAATGGCTAAACCCACCCCTGTACCTTCATACTCGCTTCGTCCCTGCAGTCGTTGGAACACGCCAAAAATTCTATCCACGTATTGTTGTTCGAACCCTATACCATTGTCTTCAACACAAATCTCCCACCCTCTATGACTGGCCTCCACTCCTGACTCCGTGATGGATTTATCGCATATCCGCGTTCCATAGACTTTGACCACTGGTGGCACGTCTGCCTTCTTATACTTCAAGGCATTGCCAATGAGGTTTTGCAGGAGCTGGCGCATTTGCAACGGATCCCCTTCTACGATTGGTAATTCCCCAATTTTCACCTGTCCTCCGGTGGCCTCAATTTGCGCCTCCAAATCGGACAACACTTCCTGGGTGACCTTTGCCAAATCCACGGATCCAACAGGCTGCGCGTGGGTTGCCACTCTCGCCAAGCTCAACAAGTCCGTAATGAGCCCCTGCATGCGTTCAGCCGCTCGCTGCATGCGTGCGAGATAGTCCTTTCCCTGTTCATCCAGCCCCTGACCACATTTCTGATGGAGGCGATCGCCAAAAGACCGAATCTTTCTCAAAGGCTCTTGAAGATCGTGGGAAGCCACATGCGCAAATTGATCCAGTTCTTGATTAGACCGCTGCAACTCGACATTCCGCTGTTCCAATTCCGCCGTTCGCTGGGCCACTCTGGCTTCTAACTCTGCAAGATACATCTGAGACTGTTGGGCGAGATTCCATTTCTGGGTGAGGGCCGTGGCCAACTGTTGCACCTCAATATTATCAAAGGGCTTCCGAAGAATAAGAAGTTTATCTGTGTGACCTACCCGAGCAATCACTTGATCCCAGGCATGATCTGAATAGGCCGTGGAGATGACGATCTGCATGTGTGGGTCCACTCCCCACACATGCTCAATGGTTTCGACCCCATCCCATCCAGGTGGCATGCGCATATCCACAAACGCCATGGCGTAGGGTCGACCCTCTTGAATCGCGGATTTGACCATTTCATATCCCCTGCGACCCTGATCTGCGAAATCGAGTTCGAATTCTAGGACATGCACTAGCTCACCATCATCTTCAAATAATGAGTCCTCGATTTCCCCAAGATCTGCTCCTTTCTTTGGCTGGGTCAGAATTTTTCGAAAATCTTCATGGATAGCTAGATTGTCATCGATCACTAAAATTCTTCTGTTTTGGGACTGTGTCATGAGTGTATCTCCACCGCTACAGCATTGGCCGGCAGTCTCAAGGTGAAGATGGCCCCTTGTCCTTCTCCCTTACTGTGAAGGATAAGATCCCCACCCATGAGCTTGGCGCTGAGGGCCCCGCTGTGCAGACCAAACCCATGCCCATCCTTTTTGGTGGTAAACCCTTGTGAAAAAATCCGATTGAGATTTTCAGGGGGTATTCCCACCCCGGTATCCTCGACTGTCATATGAATCCTCTCTGGGTTTTCGGAATCTCGTCCAATTCGAAGGGTCAGTGTGTGGGATGGTTTTTCAACCGATTTCATCGCATGTTTGGCATTACTGATGAGATTCACCAGAATTTGGAGGACTTGGTGTTTATCAACAGAGATATCCGGAAGATCTTCATAGGCCCGTATCATTTCCACATCATGTCTCTGCAAGGAAAGGGAATTGACGCTCAGGGATTGCTCCATTAAATCTGCCAATTGCACAGGCTCTAGAAAGCCTGCCGATTTCGCGACGTTTTGCTGGACACTCACGATTTCTTTGATATGTTCAATATTTTTCATGAGCCCTTCGAGTTCTGTGATCATTCCTGCCTGTTCTTGACCCAGATGGTCACTCAGCTTGGTCAAATACTCCGGAATTTGCCTGCCTTTGGGGTCCTGGGTGAGATAGGTTCCCAAATCCTGGGCATGTTCCTGAATCATGAATGCCGTCCGACCCACGTTCTCCAACGATGATCGACGCACCGTATTGATCACCATTCCCGCTGACACATTGATGCTATTCAGCACATTCCCCACGTTATGCAACACACTCGTGGCGACATCCGCCATGCCGACTCGACGTGAGGTGTCCACCAATTGTCGATTGAGTACCTCCCGCTCTGCCTGTAACCGTTTTTGTTGAGTAATATCTCGTACAATCATGGACATCCCGATGGCCTCGCCTCCCTCTTCCCGAATAGGGGACAGCGACAACGAAATGTGAATCTGTTGCCCGTCTTTCCGAATTCGGATTCCCTCCAATTGGTTGGATTGGTTCTGGGCCTGTGCGACCAAATCTTTCTCTTCCAGACCTGCCGGGAGCAAGGCCTTGATGGACTGTCCCACCATTTCTTCAGCCGAATACCCAAAAATGCGCTCAGCAGCGGCATTCCAGGTTATGATCTTTTCCTCCAAATCCATACTGACAATAGCATCCTCCGACGTCTCCACAATGGACGCCATTCGTGCCATGGCCGCTTGTCCTCTTTTTTCCTTGGTGACATCACGAAACACGAGCACGCACCCCGTCACCTCACCTTGTGAATTTCTGATGGGGGCCGCGCTATCAGCGATGGGACGGTCCTGCCCATCTTTACTAATGAGTACCGTATGGTTAGTTAATCCCACCGTGACACCCTCATCGAGTACTTTTTTGACAGGGCTCACAACTGGATTCCGTGTGTTCTCATTGACGATGTGAAATACCTTCCCCAGAGAATGGCCTTGAGCCTCACTCAAGGTCCACCCCGTCAATAACTCCGCTATCGGGTTCATCCGTGTCACCTTCCCTTGGGTATCTGTGGCAATCACGGCATCGCCAATGCTGTGGAGGGTCGTGGCGACACTTTCTTCATTTTCCCGAAGCGCGATTTCCATCAGTTTGCGCATTTTCACTTCGCGCTCGAGTTGTCGAGACGTTTCCACATAATCTAACCCCAAGCCCAGAAAGGGAACGAGGTACGCAAAGATTTTGATGAAATGGGCAATGTTAAAATGATTATCGAATAAGGCCGTTGACCCAAAGGCCATATGGATTTCCACCACGATTTCGGGGACCATGCCCAAGAGCAAGGCATGGGTAAACAGCCCTGGTCGTCTCTTATAGAACCAAGAAAAGACCGTTAGGGCGCCCAAAAGATACAACCCAAGAGGAATCACATCATAGGGACGGGTGATTAAGGAATCCGGATACATCGTTTGGGGGAGCTGCGCACTGTTGGCACAATAGGAAATGATGGCGTAAGCCACTATTCCGAAACCCGCCGTGGTGAATAGCAGAAGTTTAATATCCCCCTTGAGGTCTTGTTGCCCTTTCATGAGAAAAATACTCACCCCTATAATGAGAATCAGGGCATTAAACATTCGAGAGATGGCCCAGGTGAACGGGATGAGATTGCGGTTATCCGCCACGGCTTCAATGAGGCGATCAGCGGCCAACGTGTGGAAGGCATCCATGACCCCCGCACAAAAAAGCGCCACGCCCAAAATGGGCACCGTGACATCCCGTTTAATACTAAAATGGAGAAAGGCCAAGAACATCGTAAACATGGCGATCATAAACGCACTCCACTCCAACAATGTGTGCGTGAAACTCCCTGACAACATCTGGAATATGCCTTCAACCCGTTCATGTGGTGCCATCTCCGTCGCCTTCTCCCACGGAAACGGTGTTTTCTGGGATGCGAAGTCCACCCCCATCAGATTCAAGAGGAAGGGCATCACACAGATCACCACCATTCCCCATACTAAGGGCGTTGGGATCTTCTGAGTATGTGTTGGCATGTCTACTGTGGGGGTCATGATTTCCTCCGTCTCGTTAAGGATTCCTCTATCCTCAACATTTTATTTTTTGGACATTCTCGTACTTGTCCTATTATTGAATTCATCCTTTTCCGATTCCTTAATTAGGAATGGCATGGAGCCCACCTTCTCATCCGTTGAGGTCTAGACACACCTTCCCATGCTCACCCACTCTAGGGTGACAAGACCCTAGAGTGGGTTCTTTCCTTTTCGGTATTCCTTTACCTTGCCTTAAGTTAGTTTTTGTTTGTTAAGAACTAGGGAGAACCCTTCCACGTTTTCCCAGATTCTCCTCGTCTCTCACATAATCAAGTTGTTGTGTCAGGTTGAGGAAAAGATATTTAATTTTCGAGGGTTAGATGTGAGGAAGGGATGTCAGTCAGATAGCAATCCTAGGGGTGAAAGCAACAAATTTGGAGGGAAATAAATCGCTGTGGATCTAGATCTTTCTACTTATATGTATTTTGAGCGAGGATGGAATTCAATGAGACCTTTTCGAATGGCCAGAATTGCTGCCTGTCAACAATCGGAAGGCGTATTTCGTGAAGCGAGAAGAGAAAAGCGTCGCTGGTTACTCGTGAAAAAAAGACGTGAAGCGTTATGAGTGAAAAGAAATGCCCAGACGAAATTGTTCAACCGTCATCCCCGCATATTGTTAGCGAGGCTCCATCCTGTGGTTTCGCAGAGGGGGGAAAAGACTGGATGCCGGCTTAGAACTGCTGGCATGACGAACAAGGGAGAAAGGTGTGAAGGGTGAAGCGAAATACGAACGACGCTTCACGAGATACGCTTCACGGATTAAGGATGGGGCTCGAGTTCAATGATTCCTTTTCGAATGGCTAAAATGGCGGCTTGCGTTCGGTCATACACATGCAATTTGTGGAAAATGTTTCGGACATGATTTTTGACCGTTTTTTCACTGAGATCGAGCACATTGGCAATCTCTTTATTGGTTTTGCCATCGGCCACTAACCGCAACACCGTGATTTCCCGCTCTGTTAAATCATGATCCAAGAACGAACGCTTCTTTCCTTTCCCTTCTGACAACAAAGAAAACTCGGCTAAAATTTTACTGGCGACTGACGGATGAATGAGCGATTCTCCTCGGGAAATGGCTCGAATGGCTGCCAGGATATCAGAAGAATCCGAGTCTTTTAACAAATACCCGGTGGCTCCGGCTCGCACCAGATCAAAGATATATTGCTGATCCTCATACATCGTCAAGGCAATGACTCCAATATGGGGAAATTCTCGTTTAATGATTCTGGTCGCTTCCACTCCTGACATCCCTGGCATACTGACATCCATCACAATCACATCAGGCATCAAGCTCCTGGCTTTTTCAACCGCTTCTCCTCCATCCCCTGCCTCCCCAACGATCTGGATTTCTTCTTTGGTTTCCAATATGGCCGATAGGCCTTCTCGCACGATACGATGGTCATCTACAATGAGTACCTTAATCTTTTTGGCCATTCTGGGGACTCTCCTTTCTTCCAAGCGGTATCTGGATGGTAATGGTGGTCCCGAGTCCTTTTTCTGACTTCCAACTAGCCTCTCCTCCTAATAGCTTGGCACGTTCCTTCATCCCCCGCAACCCAAAATGATCCCATTTATCAGGATCCTCCGAGACTGCCTGGACGTCAAATCCCTGTCCATTGTCCTGAATCTTGGCCCATAACTGTCTGGGAAGGATGTGGAGCTCCACACTGACTTTGGTGGCACGGGCATGTTTTTGCGTATTGTTGAGCGCTTCTTGCACCATGCGAAAGACAAAGATCTTCGTTTTGGGACTGAGAATCGTTTCATCGCCTTTTTCACTAAATTCTACTTGAATTCGACTCTGTGCTTCATAAGACTTCAAAAAATTATTCAAGGCGGAGGATAAATCTAATTGTTCATATTGACCTGGGCGGAGATTAAAGATCACATATCGGGCTTCTTGAATCCCATGCTTCAGTTGTGCCTTGGTCTCTCGCATGAGATTTCCACATTTTTGTGGTTCCTGTTGTAGGAGTTCCCCACAGAGTTCCAGTTGAAAGTTGACCCCGACCAAGGTTTGGACTAATCCATCATGAATTTCATACGCAATCCTTGCCCGCTCTTCATCTACGGCACTTTCGGCTTCTTCTTTCACATATCGGCGAAAGAGGGATTGATACCGAGTCAATGTTTTTTCAATTTCACTGCTGGCTCGAATTCTGGCTTCAATGAGTTGCCACATAAACTTCGCACTCGCTCCACCAATGATTGCCATGTTGGACCGATGGATTTTTTGCAACGCTCGTTCGACGACTGGATCGCCGGTTACATCAATGAGGAGATCGACATCTTTCATTTTGAGCAGCGTTCGATAATCCTTCGTCACCGGGATGCCTAATTGAGCCGCTAATCGCAGACCCGCGGTCCTGGCCTTAATTTCGGCCAACCCCACTATTCGCACCAGAGGATCTTGGGCAAAAATTTCCATTAACGCTTTTCCCCCTCGCCCCCCACCGATAATAGCCACCCGGGTGGGAGCCATTCCACGTTTTTTGACAGGTTTCCCCGTCTTGCGGGTTTTGGAAGGTTGAGAGGTTGAAATGGAAGCCATACGGAGTGTAGGGGCGAGAATTATCTTCGAGTCCTCATGACCAGAAGGTTTGAGTCAGGAAGCCCACGTCATCTGATGATTTCGAATGCCCTGTCAGGAATTAGGATAAACCGCGTTGTTCTTTGGCCAGAGATTTAATCGTTTCCATAAATTGATCGATATCCTTAAACTCTCGATAGACCGAGGCAAACCTGACATAGGCGACAGAATCCAGTTGATGTAATTCTTTCATTACCTCTTCGCCTACCACGCGACCCGCCACCTCGGTTTCACCTCTCTCTTGAATCCGTTTTTCAATTCGATCCACTGACGCTTCGAGTGCCGCACTGCTCACTGGGCGTTTTTCACAGGCTTTTTTTATCCCCGTCATGATCTTCATGCGATCAAAGGGTTCCCGTCGGTTATCTTTTTTCACCACCACCGGGAGACTTTCTTCAATACGTTCATACGTCGTGAATCGCCGTTTACAGGAAAGGCATTCCCGTCGACGACGGATGACTTCCCCCTCACGGGCCGTGCGAGAATCAATCACTTTATCATCGGCTTGATTACAAAAAGGACATTTCATGCGTCAATGATCCTTCTGTGCCACACAGGAACACCCAGCCAGAGAGAATGCGCCCCACCCTCGTTCCTCACATCATGCTGAGTCGGCATTCGCTGAAGCTCCAGTTATACTGGCGAGGGTAGGTAGGAATGAAAGATGGGAAATTGTGCGCACAACGCCTTCACCTCTTTACGCACCTGGCGTTGCATCTTTTTATCTTCCGGCTTTTGCAGAACTTGCTGAATCAAGGTCATGATAGTTTTCATCTCGGAGGTCCCCATCCCCCGGGTCGACACAATGGGCGTTCCAATTCGAATGCCACTGGCAATGGCCGGAGGTTGCTCATCATAGGGGACGGCATTTTTATTGACCGTAATTCCCGCATTATCAAGACTGGCTGCTGCTTGCTTTCCCGTAATCCCTTTGGCAGACAAATTAACCAGAAAGAGATGCGTATCTGTCCCACCCGAAACAATGTGAAAACCCACATCCTGAAATCCTTGGGCCAAGACTTTTGCATTCGAAAGTACTTGCTCTTGGTAGAGTTTGAATTCCGGAGCCAGTGCTTCCTTAAACGCCACCGCCTTACCAGCAATGACATGCATCAGCGGGCCTCCCTGGAGACCAGGAAATATAATTTTGTCGAGCGCTTTGGCATGTTCCGCTTTACACATCACCATTCCGGAACGAGGACCTCGGAGAGTTTTATGAGTCGTGGTGGTGACGAAGTCTGCATATGGGATTGGACTCGGGTGTAATCCGGTCGCCACTAATCCTGAAATATGAGCAATATCGACCATCAAATAGGCCCCAACCGATTTCGCAATTTGGGCAAAACGGGGAAAATCAATAATGCGTGAATAAGCACTGGCCCCCACGACCAACATGCGAGGCCGACAGGCCTCAGCCTTTTCTTGAACGGCCTCATAGTCAATTGTCTCAGTCGCACGATCAACCCCATAGGAGAACGATTGAAACATCATTCCAGAGAAATTCACTTTATGGCCATGCGTGAGGTGTCCCCCCTGAGCGAGATCCATTCCCAATATGGTATCACCAGGTTTTATGACCGATAAATAGGCAGCCATATTGGCTTGGGACCCGGAATGGGGTTGGACATTGACATGGTCACACCCAAAAATTTGTTTGGCCCGCTCAATGGCTAACTCCTCAACGGTATCGACATGTTGGCATCCACCATAGTATCGCTTGCGAGGGTATCCCTCCGCATATTTATTCGTCATGAGGGAACCTTGGGCAGCTTGCACCGCAGAACTCGCATAGTTCTCTGAAGCAATCAGCACCAGTCGTTCCTTTTGACGTTTTTCTTCCGCTCGAATGGCCTTCCACACATCAGGATCAGTTTCCCGAATGGCCTTGAGCGATCCTACGGCATGGCCCATGGTTTATTCCTCTTCCTGAGACCCACTGTCATCAGTTTCTACCATCGGTGGCTCTTCACCATCTCCAGTCCCCTCACCCCCTTCGCTCTCTCCAGAACCTGTCTTCTCTCCACCTTTTTTCACTATCGTCACCGAGATTTGGGCTGAAATATCCCGAAATAATTTGATGGATACCGCAGAGGTCCCCAATTCCTTCAACGGATGAGGCAGTTGGATTTTCCGCCGGTCTACTTCAAATCCCTCCACGAGCAGGGCTGCTTCAATATCCTTGGCGGTCACTGAACCAAACAATTTATCATCCTTTCCCGTTTGCATAGGAATGGAGATAGACACAGCGGATAATTTCTCAGCTTCTCCTTTTAAGCCATGTTCGACTTGTTTGGACTTATGAGCTGCTACCCGCTTGGCATGCTCCATAGACTTCACATTGCGAAGATTGGCTTCTGAGGCCAATCCTCGTGGAAGCAAATAATTCCTGGCATACCCATTGGCGACATCAAGAATGTCCCCGACATACCCCAAATTGTCTACGTTTTCTTGCAGAATCACCTTCATTTGACACACCTTTCTCTTTCTTCAGACGAAGGGTAGGATCATAAGGAGCCCCCAGGGAAAAGTCAATTTTCCTTGTCTTTTTGATCTTCTGACTCACCGTATGAGCAGATCCTGTGAGTAATCGTAGGTTTTCCGTCACGATTCCTCTTTCTTTTGTACACATTCAGCACTCTACATTCTTCCCGTTTGGGACAAAAGACCGAAAACACCTTTTCCACTTCAATGGTTCAAAAATTCAGATGACTAACGGGGAACCCTCTACTGAATTTCCGCTGAATTTCTGCATCATCACCCTCCTAGGAGCCTACCCGAGATTAGCAATCGTCACGAGGACGTGCTGGATTGAGTCAGATGTTTTGATCGTTTGAGGCGAATAGTGGGACTATTTAACGAAAAGGATCGAAAGATCTGGACAAATCCAACTCATTCGTAGTCGATCAGTCTTATCTTGGATAGGTTCCTACTTGAGAAGGAGAGAAAATCATGCCCAATGAACGTCCACTTGAACCCATGGATATGGAATGGTCCGACAAGGGCGTCATGAGTATCACATGGAGTGATGGTCATAAAGGCATCTACCCTGTTCGGTATCTGCGCCAACATTGTCCTTGTGCGGCCTGTGTCGATGAATGGACGGGAGAATTGCGCTTGAAGCCGGATTCGATTCCATTACTCATCTTGTTAGAAGACATTGAGCCCGTTGGACGTTATGCCTTTCGTATCAAATGGAGTGATGGCCATGATACTGGAATCTACTCCTACACTTCCCTCCGTCGCATGTGCCAATGCGATATCTGTGAGCCCAATAAGCCGAAAAAGAAACAGCTGCTATAGTTGCCTCGTTACTCTATATTAGTCATGTGATCCTTTGGCAGCCTCGCCATTGAGTCTATCGTTAGGCTGGCCCATGGTGGTCGCTGATCGGCGTACCATTGTTGTTGTTAACATGTCCTGTTAAGCTAATGAGAAATATAACACTGGTACACAGTATGTCTTCTTCACTTTCCACCACAAAATTTACGTATGAAGACTATCTCCTCTTTCCTGATGACGGGAGACGTCATGAACTCATTGAGGGAGAACATGTTGTGACACCTTCGCCCATCACCAAGCACCAAAAGATTTCCCGGAATCTCCTTGGAGAATTATTTGTGCATATACAACAAGCCAAAACCGGTCAAATTTTTTGCGCACCTATGGATGTCGTGTTTTCAGACTTA
>CAZKRH010000141.1:0-4473 GCA_964555115.1 uncultured Nitrospiraceae bacterium
CGACCCAGGATTGATCATTCTAGAGAGATCACACCTTCCAGGCAATCAATCGAAAGGCCCATTTCTGACCGACGAAAGACCCAGAATCAAGGGGTCAGAAAGACGGGGAGCCCTCACATAGCTACCAGGACTATCTTTCCGTTTTAAGGATTGTCATGTGCATTCTTACCTGAATAACTGTGTACATCATTTTCATTGACCAGATTATAACATAATTAAGGTCTACTACTTAGTCATCTCTAGGAAACCTCAAAATTCTTCCTTCCATCTCAGCACTTGTAATGGTTGGGACGCTAACGCTTTTTGAATCATACAGCTATCATATTGAATCTCTAGATTGCCTGAGGTATCTACAATTTCCTCTGCCCACATTCCCCCATTGACCTGAATGGTACTTCCCTGTCCATCCAGCGTTAATCTTCCGGCTGCGAGGATAACCCCGTTCCACGTGACCCTTCCCTGGAGGTGAATATCTCCGGATGATATCAGGATTCCATATCCATTCGAATTCTGAATCTTCACTGACCTGTTTGTTGGGGTTTTGGGAATGTGATCGACGAAGACAGGGAAGTCGGTTGGGCTCCCTAATTGTGCATTTCTTTGGTGTTCTTTTATGGGGATGACCTCTGCCTGTAAGGTTTGGATTTCTTGTTGAATGTCGACCACACTGTCTCCTGTCTGAGGGGCTGAAGGAGCTCCTAAGAAGGTGGGGGTACCCGTTGTCACCACCACGGGTGAACTAGAATAGGTAGGCGGAAGCGCGGCAGCTGCCTCACACCGATCTCTTCCACTGATCACACTTGATGTTCCATGAAGCGTGATGCCTTTTTGTGCATACAATGGGGCTAACTGCTTCGGACCAGGATGATGCACCACATCCACTTCTACTTGAATATCGTTGGGCTGAAACCCACCATGGGCTCGAATGAGTTTCACGGTTTGATAGGGCACCTGCTTGTTACTGGTAAATTGGATTGGTCGTCCAGCATGTGGGTCGGGATAGCCAAAATATAGGACATTGCCCGGGTTGGTTTTCTTATGAAGGCTTACGGCCCCATCCCCATCTTGATAATGCGGATGATCGGATCTATGCCCCAACTGCTCCGCTTCATATTCCCGTTTGTGTTGAATTCTCACCCAATAAGGATTTTCCGCCTGCAGACTGTTGGCCACCACCTGCGTATTTGTCTGGAGGGACGTTGGAAAGAAGTTTGTTTCATGATTGGAATACTTGGAATCTAAGGCAGGCTCCCAATTTTCTGACGTTGAAATATAGGCTACCCATTGAGAATTGGGGAATCCGTTCGGATCCCTGATCATTCCCGGCGTTCCCGGTCCCCTATCTCTTAATCGAGCACGGGCTTCTTCAATGCCTGCTTCGGCATGATACAATGACTGAACTGCTGACCGAAAATGACCACTGGTCGCAATTTCTGTCGAGGTCGTCTGAAGAATGGTGGCCGCAATGAGCGTCACCATGCCCACCAGCACCAAGGCCGCAATAAGAGCCATGCCTTGATTGGAGGGCAGCTCCTGACACAAGGATGGAATATCCCTCCCTTCATCATCTGGTTTCAAGAGATCCCACGCTCTTTTTCATATGGTCCCACGTCATCAGTTTCTTAAGGCGACCACATTCTCCATCATGAGCCTTCGATATCCTTCATTGTTGGAATAGGACGAATCCGGCTGGGCCGTTCTTCCCTCGATCCCCATTTTGACACCACGGATATCCGATGCCTGTGATACAGTGTTTCCCTGAGCATTGATCGTCTGAAAGGTGACCGAGACAATATGGTCTGCCACTGTTTGTCGACCCCCGCCCGTATTTCTTCTCAAGGTCTCCGTCCCCTGATCATAGGAATAGGTAATGGTTTCATGTGGATCGCCCAGCATTCCGTTTCCATTCAAATCCGCATGAATCACGAGTTGATTATTCTGGACCTCCACTCCACGAAAATCATTTGACGGATCCTCATCGGTATTCACTCCCGCTGGGTCGTACCCAGCCATTCTGATTTCCCTCGCGAGTAAATCTTCCGCTGATCGAAGATCGGCCTGAAGGGTGATGACATTTTCCTGAAGGGTCTGAGTCCTGACTTGACTGAGATAAATCGACAATGCCGCCCCTAGGGTCAGCACACTTAACGAGAGGGCTATGAGCAATTCCAGGATCGTCAATCCCCGTTGGGTCACGCCTTTTCTTGTGAGTGTCTTTTCCACCTACTCTCCCAGAATCGTCGATACCATGGTTGAGTGCGCGCTTTGATCCCACGACACCGTGACCTTCACGGTTTGCATGCCCTGGTGAGGACTATGGGGCAGACGCATGACGGATCGTTGAAACCGTGGGTAGTCTTGAATGGTTCCATAGGACTCTTGAATTTCCTCAAGATTCTGGAGAGTCGAATCATAACCAGCCAACATCACCGACTCCAACTTTTCTTGCGCGAGTATTGTTCCTATGGTCAGTTTTTTCGATCCGACAATCCCCTTGAAAGACACCGTGGCTAGGGAGGAAAAAGACAGCAGCACAAGAGAAATGAGCACCAGGGCCACTAAGACCTCTAACAAACTCACCCCTTTTGAATTGTTGAGAATGTGAACGGGGAAAACACCAGGGAAGAGATGGCGCGGTTTCATCGCCTTAGGAGATCTGTCGCACTCGAATCCGACCAGTAATACTGACCGAGATTTTCTTGGTGGTGTGACCATTATCGACCGTAATCGTCGCGAGACTCGAAGCCGTGCCCCTGGGATGAAATATTGGATGGTTCGTGGTCTTTAACGTGATGCCCTGAAAATCGTTCCTGAGATCTTTTACTGTCACCATCTCTCCAGGATCTTCTTTTCCATTGTTATTATCATCATCCAGAATGGAATATCGAAACGAGTCTATTAATCGGAACCGGAATTTATTCCCTTGCCGAGCCGCCTGCATCTTGGCATTCACCAAATCCCCTTGAATTTGACGAACGGCTCCATCCAAACGAAACCCTGGCAATTGATCGATTAACCATACGCTACTCCACGTCCCGACCATCCCGATGATGCTGACAACCACCAGCATTTCAATCATGGAATACCCGCGTGACGTGGACATGATGTCTCTCTGACTCACGCTGTCCCCACCCCAATCGTTTGTGGATGTTAGATACAAACTGCCAGCGGCGTTCCCAGGGTTAGTCGCTGGTTGCTCGTGACTGGTCGCTAGTATTTTAGGATCTTGAACGTCTTCTTTTTTCCTAGCAACTAGCGACTAACGACAAGTCCCGCATTTTCAATACAGGCGGCTTTGCTGCACGGCCTTTTTGCACAGTCCCTGGCCTTCTCACGTTTATTGACGGCTGTTTAATACCCCCCTAAGTACCATGTCAAAATTTCAGTTTGGAAGAACAACGCCACGATCGCTCCCAAGGCTAAAAAGGGTCCAAAGGGAATATATTGCGATCGCGACATGAATTTCAAGACAATCAGGGTCACTCCGACAACTGATCCCAACACCGCCGCAATCATTAAACTTAACAGAGCCCCCTGCCATCCCAAAAAGGCTCCCATCATCGCCAACAATTTAATATCTCCCCCTCCTAACCCCTCTTTACCAAATAAGAACGGGCTGATGGCGGCTAGCCCCCATAATATTCCTCCTCCCACCAATACTCCTATCAGGGAATCTATGATCTCCAAGGGCAAAATCGTGGCGGCACACACAAGGCCAATGAGAATTCCGGGTAGGGAAATCACATCGGGAATTATTTGGTGATAAAAATCAATCCAAGTAATGGTCAATAAGGCAGAAAAAAATAACGCATACACCAAAGACTCCAGCCCTAACCCAAATTTCATGACAATCGCCACGAAGCCCAGGGTATTCATCATTTCCACTAGGGGATATTGCACGGAAATTGGTTGACGACAGGCTCGACATTTCCTCCCCAATATGAAGAAACTCACAAGGGGAATATTATCCCTCCAGGCAATGGCCTGGGAACAGGCAGGACAGGCTGATTTTGGCCGAATAACGGAAAGCCCTAAGGGAATCCGGTGGATACACACATTCAAGAAACTTCCAATCACCAACCCCACAGATCCCACCAGGACATAAAGTGTTAATTTATCAGTCATTTTTCCGTGAATCCTCTACCGATGTAGTCCAGCTAATTACGTAATCCCCACAGTTTACTTTTGAGGGTCTAGATTGATACCATTCCCTAGTTAATTCATCCTTAGCAAAACCATGGTGATTGATTGTGATTCCTCCTCAAAAACCTAAAAAAGTAGAGCCTCTCCCACCCAAACGCAAACGGCCAGAATCTCTTACCGAACGGGAAGAGGAAATTCTTCAATTAATCTGGTCTGGACTGAAAAATAAAGAAATTGCGGAACGGTTGAAAATCAGCGTCAAAACCGTTGAAGCTCATCGAGCCAATATGATGAAAAAAGTCAGGGTGTCTAATGCCGCCCAGCTTTTGA
>CAZKRH010000142.1:0-20241 GCA_964555115.1 uncultured Nitrospiraceae bacterium
CCCCCCCCCCCCAAAAGTCAAACGGCAGGTCGAAAACAAGCCACAGCCAATTTAACAGAGGAAGAGGAAAAAAGAACGAGATTTGGCGGCTATACAGTTAGAAGAATTGTGGGATCAACAAGATGGGGAAGGTAAGGTGTCCTGGTCAGGGGAAGGGGGAAGTCGATATTCCGATTATGGGTCGTAAGTGCCTTTCCCAAGGGTTACGTTAGTACGCGGAACCAAAATTCCCTGTGTGGTATTGAGGGAATGAACCCTATTCCCTTGGTACGCAGTCTTCTGGGGGTTGATACCCTCCAACTCCCGCACCAGCAAATTCCGACGGTTGGTCTTTCCCCTCCATTTCATGTTCCGTGTCTTCCTTTAACCATCCTGACCCGGCAAATCCCTGGAAGGTCTCGTTTGATTTGGTAATAGGAGTTTTATCCACTACAGCTTTCCGACGATGGAGGGCATCGTAGACGGTGAGGTAGGTCGGTATGGTTTTATGGATATCAGCATGTTCTAAATCGCTTCTTACGGCACTTTGCGGAGTCACCAGGGTGAGTTGAGCTCCGGAAGACACATAGAAATCAAAGGCAAACGTTAAAAGATTCAGGATGTTTTCATCAACTCGATAGACGGAACTCAGATTCAGAACAAGATGTTGGCAACCCTCAGCATGGAGGCTCTCAATGGTTTGCATAAATTGGTCATTATCCTGTTCCTCAAATTTTCCGTAACAGTCCAGCACCGTGGCCTTGTTCATAGTTCGTTGTTCTAAATACATAAGGATTCCTTTCCGTCATGGTAAGTTATGTGGAATCTAATAAAGTAAATCGGCAAGTTGTTGAAAGATCTTGAATCTCCTTGTTTAGGACACCACCAACCCATATGTTGTGTGCGATGAAGGGAATTCAGGTTTAAAAAATGCCACATTCTCATGGTTGAGGAAATATAAGCGGAACACAGTGTCAGTATATCGTGTATGAGCATTGATGAAACGCGAAAGAGGAGGTTTTTCGTTGAATACATCTAAATCGACTCAATTATTTAGGAAAGCGCAACGTTGTATTCCGGGTGGCGTCAATAGTCCAGTTCGGGCGTTTCGATCAGTGGGCGGGACCCCACTGTTTATTCAACGAGCTCAGGGGGCGAAGGTTCAGGATGTAGATGGGAATTCCTATCTCGATTATGTTGCGTCATGGGGCCCCATGATATTGGGCCATGCCCATCCGTCCGTGGTTCGCGCCATTCAGCGGGCCGCGAGTCTTGGAACAAGCTATGGCGCTCCAACAGAGCAAGAACTGACGTTGGCGCACATGATTTGCGGGGCGTTTCCTTCCATAGAAAAAGTTCGATTGGTGAGCTCAGGCACGGAGGCGGTCATGAGCGCCATTCGAGTCGCGCGGGGATTTACCAAGCGGGATGCCATCCTTAAATTTGAAGGGTGTTACCATGGCCATGCGGACCATCTGTTAGTCAAAGCTGGGTCAGGTGCAGCAACCTTGGGCCTTCCTGATAGCCCCGGGGTACCCAAAGCCTTTGCCGGGCTGACCCTCACCGCTCCTTATAATGATATTGAGGCGGTCAAAAGCCTCATTCAAAAACATTGGCGTAAACTGGCCTGCATTATCGTCGAACCCATTGCGGGTAATATGGGCGTCGTGTTGCCCAAACAAGAATTTCTTCGGCAATTGAGAAGCTTCACCAGAAAGCATGGCATCCAGTTGATTTTTGATGAGGTGATTTCAGGATTTCGAGTGGCCTATGGTGGAGCTCAAACTCTGTATGGAATTAAGCCAGATCTGACCTGCCTGGGGAAAATTATTGGAGGTGGGCTGCCCGTGGGAGCCTACGGTGGCACACAAGAGATCATGGATCTTGTGGCGCCCGCAGGACCGGTCTACCAAGCCGGAACGCTTTCCGGTAATCCATTGGCTGTGACCGCTGGAATTGAGACATTAAAAAGACTCGCCGCTTCTGGGGTGTACGAGAAATTAGAGAGGCGAGGGAAACAGCTGGCTGAAGGATTAGGGAAAGCAGCGCAACAAGCGAGGGTGCCCTTTTACCAAACACGAGTGGGTTCTCTTATGGGAGGATTTTTTGCGGACGGGCGTGTAGTGGATTATGCCTCCGCCAAAAAGTCGAATACAGCTCACTATGCCAAGTTCTTTCACAAAATGTTGGAACGCGGATCATACTTCGCCCCATCCCAATTCGAAGCTGCCTTTGTCTCAACCGCCCATACCGCGGCAGATATAGACCAAACCATCGAAGCCGCCCACCAAGTGTTTAAGAAATTGTAATTGATTTGGAATGAAGTAATTCTCCTCCCCTTGCAGGGGGAGGACTAAGGTGGGGTAGAGAACTTTTCTAAAGAAGTTTATCCGCCTTGGGCGTGGCCGAGCCGGCATGAAGAATTCGGAAAAAGGCCGAGCACTGTTTGAGCGCAGCGAGTTGCGCAGGCCCCGAATTCTTCATGTCGGCGCAGGGGACCCGCAGGGCCACGCACGGGCGAAAATGGTTTTGGGTCCTTTTGCCGAAACAAAAGGACCATCAATCGTCATCATCGTCATCATCGTCCTCGGCATCCAATATTTCCTGACGCTGTTGTTCTTCAATGGCATTATGAATCAACATGCGAAGAAACATCGAGATCATCGACCCTTTTTCCAAGGTCCCACCGGGGGGAACGGCGATTTTCCCTTCATCGACCATCCGATCCAACCATTTTTTTTGGTCAGGCGTGATGTGAAGAGGAATTTCAATAAGGGGAATTCTCCCAAACATATCCATAACAACGTATCCTCCAAGATTCTAATTAAAGGGGCCCTAATACCCGTGAGAGACTATACTAGCATGGCGGTATAACACCCTTACAAGCCCAACACCTGAGCCATAGAATAGAGCCCAGGAGGTTGAGAAACCACCCATTCCGCGGCGCGTAGAGCACCTCGAACAAAAGGGTCTCGATTGTGGGCCCGGTGGGTGATTTCAATGCGTTCGCCTAAACCGCCAAATAAAATGGTATGGTCGCCAGCGATATCCCCTGCCCGAACTGTCTGAATTCCAATTTCCTGCGCCTTTCGCTCCCCAATCAGGCCGTGTCGGGCGTACACCCCAGTTTCCTGAAGATCCCAGTTTTTGGCAGCAGCCAAGACCTCGGCCAATTTTAATGCGGTGCCGCTCGGCGCATCTTTTTTGAGTCGGTGATGGGTCTCCACAATTTCCAGATCGTACTCATCTCCTAAAGCCTGTGCGACTTTTCCAATGAATTGAAGGAGCACGTTGATTCCGACACTCATATTGGGGGCCATCACACAGGGGATATGTTCAGTGTGGGTTTGAACAGCCTGAAGTTGTTCAGGTGAAAACCCCGTGGTCCCAATGACCATCGCTCGGCCATGTTTGGTTGAATGCTCAAGATGGGAGAGAGTGGCTTCGGGACTCGTAAAGTCAATGGTCACATCGGCCTTGGCAAGGAGTGCTGTGAAGTCATCCGTGAGGGAAATGCCAGTATGCGCACATCCCGCCACTTCTCCAAGATCTTTTCCCAGGGAGGAGTGTCCAGGAAATTCAGTTGCTCCAACGATCTGAAAGGATGGAGATTCTTGGGCTAAGGAAACCAGCCGTCCTCCCATCCTTCCTGAAGCACCAGTGATGACAAGTTTGATTGGAGTGGCCATGGCGTGTGATTGGGAATAGCTAAGTCGGTGTTAGGGAAAAAGCTTGTGTGACGATGTCGTCAAATTAATCCGTATGTGTTTAAGGCCTGGCGAAGTTTTTCCCGATTATCCGAGCTGAGGGGAGTAAGGGGGAGCCGAACTTCTCCGTCAATTTTATTCATCATGGCCAAGGCTTCTTTCACAGGAATCGGATTGGTTTCATAAAATAACGCCTTAAAAAGAGGCGCCATTTTAAAGTGAAGCTGCCTAGCCTCCTCCCAACGACTTCCCAATACGGCATTGACCATCGCGGCCATATCCTTGGGAACAATGTTGGCCGTCACCGTAATGACGCCTTTGGCGCCAAGAGCCATCATCGGTAAGGTTAACGGATCATCGCCGGACAAGACGGTAAAGGAGTCCCCGCATTCTTGGATCACGTCCGACACTTGTTGCAAGGAGCCACTGTCTTCTTTGATGGCGACAATGGAAGGAATTTTTGACAAGCGTGCGGTGGTGGAAGGCAACATATTTACACTGGTTCGACTTGGGATATTGTAGAGAATCAGAGGAAGATCCACAGCGTTCGCGATCGTGGAATAATGCTGAAATAAACCCTCTTGAGTGGGCTTATTGTAATAGGGGGTAATCAGCAACGCCGCATCTGCACCGGCCTTTAGGGCATGCTGGGTAAAGGTCGTGGCCTCTTCCGTGGCATTGGATCCAGTTCCGGCGATAACCGGAACTCGGCGGTTGACGACCTCCACGGTGAAGGCGATGACCCGCTCATGTTCTAGGGGAGTAAGAGTTGCCGACTCGCCGGTTGTGCCGCAAGGCACAATCCCATCAGTCCCCTGGGAAATCTGGAAATTAATGAGATCCCCAAAGGCGGTCTCATCAAGTTTTCCGTTTCGAAAGGGCGTGACAATGGCAACTAAGGAACCAGTAAACATGATAATACGATCTCCATTTCATATGTTGTGAATTCCCTAGACTGTTCGTGGGGTGTCGAAGGAATTCTTGAATGCGTTAGTGGAGCAAAGATTTCAAATAATCAGATGGACTGTAAGAATTTTGGAAACTGTTCACCTTGAATCAAGTCTTTATACGACTCGCGTTTGCGGATTAAGAAGGTCTCAGTTCCTTTCACGAGAATTTCTGGAACACGGGGTCGAGAATTGTAATTAGAGGCCATGGAAAATGCATACGCACCGGCGCTCATCACCGCCAGTAAGTCACCGGGTTTGGAATCCGGCATGTCTCGGTCTTTAGCGAGGAAATCTCCAGATTCACAAATCGGCCCCACAACATCCACCGTATGGTTTGAGGTTCCCGCGGTACGTCGGACTGGCCAAATATCATGATGAGCCTCGTACAGGCTTGGACGAAGAAGGTCATTCATGGCTGCGTCTACAATGACAAATCGTTTCGTGTCGGTATGTTTATTATAGAGAACCTTTGACACTAAAATGCCAGCATTGCCCACAATCACCCGACCCGGTTCCATAATAATTTGACAATGGAGGTTCTGGAGGATTGGGGAAATCGCTTCGGCCAACTCTTTTGGATGAGGTGGTGATTCATTGGAATAGGTAATGCCCAGACCTCCTCCAATATTGAGGTACGGAAGTTTGTGCCCTTTTTCTCGCAGGGTATGAATCAGGGAAGAGATTTTTTTGAGTGCATCCACAAATGGGGTGACCTGGGTCAGCTGAGAGCCGATATGGCAGTGCACACCCACGACTTCAATGTGGGGGAGGGAAGCCGCCAACCCGAATTCATCGATAGCTCGATCGGCTTCAATACCAAACTTACTTTTCTTTAATCCGGTGGAAATATATGGGTGGGTTTGGGGGTCAATATCCGGATTGATACGCAAAGCTACCCTGGCCTGGCAGTTCATGGTACGAGCCACTTCATTAATGGCATGCAATTCATCTGATGATTCAACATTAAACATGAGAATGTTCGACTCTAAGGCATACTGGATTTCATCGACGGCTTTTCCGACGCCGGCAAACACAATTTTTTGAGAGGGGATGCCTGCGGTCAGGGCCCGGTACAATTCCCCTCCAGACACAATGTCAGCTCCACTCCCAAGTGAGCCCATCAATCGAAGAACTGACAAGTTCGAATTGGCCTTCATGGCAAAGGCAATGATGTGAGGCACCGAGTGAAAGGCTTCATCAACGGCCTGGTAATGTCGAACAAGAGTGGCATGGCTATAAATATAACAAGGGGTTCCATATTCTTTGGAAATGTCGTCAATGGGCACGTCCTCACAGTGGAGCATGTCATGTTGATAGTGAAAATTATGCATGATTTATGAATTCCCCAAAATCGAATTCTTATCCGTCAACGAGTTCCAATAGGTCTTAATGGTGGAAGAGCAGGTACTTCCTCTTCTAGAGGGACTACTTCCGGTTCCTTTTCGGAATTCTGTGTGGGGGCTACCCTTTGGGATTGCTGTTCTAATACTGTTGCCCTGATTCCTACTTCCTCAGGGGGAACAGGTGGTCCAACACTACCACATCCTTGGTACCCCAAACAAAACAGCAACACGATCATGGTGAATAGAGAATGTTGAAAGGAATACCCTGTCATTGTGGTCAAGTTCATAGGAGAAGAAAATCAACGTGTTCGAGAAGGTTTGGGCCTAAGGACCTGAGAGAAAATAACTTGAACAATTTCCCATCCAATCTTCGGGCCATCTTTGAACGGGCCTCAATCGAAACACCCTCAACAGAGCTGTGCTATGCCTTGGGTGTTTCTCAATCGTTTCGTCCAAATCTGACCCAAATCTTGGCGCGATATTGTCCAAGTTATTTTCTATCAGGTCCTTAGCAATTTTTCCCAATACCTCAATCGTTTTTCCACTTGGCGCGAGGAGGTCCCACCAATTTGGTTTTTTCGGTCAATCGCAGCTTTGGGAGTGAGCATCGTCAACGCATCTGACCGAAAATGAGGGGACACTCGTTGAAGGTCAGGGAGAGCCAGGCCACGAAGTTCTATACCTCGATCAAGAGAAACTTTTACCAACTGACCCACAATCCCATGGGCCTCTCGGAAGGGAATCCCTTTTCGCACCAGATAATCAGCGAGTTCCGTCGCGAGCAAGTACCCCGAACTGGCGCCCTCCAGCATTTTTTCAGGGTGAACCCGAAGATGTTTGACGAGCTCCGCATAGATTTCTACGGAAGCCATGACAGTGTCGAGCGCATCAAAGAGGGGTTCCTTATCTTCCTGGAGATCGCGATTATAGCTCAGGGGCAGACCTTTGAGGGTCGTCAACAGAGTCATGAGATGGCCATACACCCTCCCGGTCTTTCCTCGAATCAATTCGGGGATATCGGGATTCTTTTTTTGCGGCATCATACTACTGCCGGTGCAGAACCCATCAGGCAGTTCCACAAATTGAAATTCTTGGGATGACCAGAGAATCAATTCCTCGCTAAAGCGAGAGAGGTGCATCATGAGAATAGCCATGACGGAAAGAATCTCGATGACATAATCTCGGTCAGACACGCCATCCAAACTATTTTGGGTTACCTGAGGAAAATCAAGAAGTTTGGCTGTGAACGTGCGATCCAATGGGTAGTTGGAGCCGGCAAGTGCTCCAGAACCGAGGGGAAGAACATTCATAAGTTTCAAACATTGGTGGAGTCGAGAATGGTCTCGTTCCAACATTTCCACATAGGCCAAAAAATGGTGTGCGAGGAGGACAGGCTGGGCTCGTTGGAGATGGGTATATCCAGGCATAATCACAGCCACATTGGTTCGAGCTTGAACAACAAAAGAACCCTGAAGGGACCGAATATGATGGGCCAACATTGTTCCGGCTTCCCGCAGGTAGAGGCGTAAATCGAGGGTAATTTGATCATTCCGACTTCGACCAGTGTGGAGTTTTCCACCTAAGGGACCAATCATTTCCGTCAAACGACGTTCAATGGCCATATGAATATCTTCGTCTTGAGGTGAAAAGACGAAATGGTCTTGTTGAATCTCGGATCGGACTTGTTCTAATCCCTTGATAATTTTTTGGCATTCCCCCCGCGTCAGCACTTTAGCCCGTTCCAATGTTTGGCAATGGGCAATGCTTCCACGAATATCTTGATCATAGAGGCGACGATCAAATTCAATGGAAGAGGTAAATCGTTCAACGAGGGAATGGGTGCCTTCTGTAAACCGCCCTCCCCAGGGTTTGTGCGAAGGGGCAGTCTTTTTACTCCCGGCCTTAGATTTTTTGGCCAAGGACGATTGGGAAGTGCGGGAACGCGAGGATATGGGTGTCTTCTTTTTTGGTTTCATAAACCGGGCGGAGGGATAAAGGGTACGTTGATTAATTCAAAAATTTTTCAAATTGGTAACAGGTATCTGACATCCAAAAGTGCTAAGAGGGGGGACTGTGCAAAAAGGCCATATTAATAAAAACACGGGACTTGTCGCTAGTTGCTCGTCTCTCGTTCCTAGAAAAATAAGAAGTGTAAGATTCTAAAATACGAGCGACCAGTAACGGGCAACAAGCGACAAACTGTGAAAAACGCCCCTGGCGGACTTTTTCAACAGTCCCCCAAAAAAAGTCAGGAGGTTTTTCGACTAGCTAACCGCAAGGCATTGAGCCGAATAAATCCTCCAGCGTCGGCTTGGTCAAAATCTTGCCCTTCTTCGAATGTCGCTAAATCCCGCTGATACAAGGACTGAGGTGATTTCCGACCCGTGACCCACGCATTGCCTTTATACAATTTGACTCGGACCGTACCCGTCACATTTTGTTGGGCATCATCAAAGGCTTTTTGGAGCATCACGCGTTCGGGCGCAAACCAATAGCCATTGTACACAAGTTCGGCGTATTGAGGAATCAAACTATCACGAAGGTGGAGAACTTCTCGATCAAGGGTGATGGATTCCAATCCTCGTCGGGCAATATGGAGGATCGTGCCTCCTGGTGTTTCATACACCCCTCGGGACTTGATTCCCACATATCGATTTTCGACTAAATCCACTCGGCCAATGCCATGCTTTCCTCCCATGGTATTCAACGTGGCCAGGAGTGTGGCTGGCGACATGCGTTTTCCATTAATAGCAATGGGGTCACCAGCCCGAAAGGAGATTTCAATGGATTGAGGTGTATTGGGAGCCTTTTCAGGGGAAACCGTCATTTGAAAAAGAGATTCAGGTGGAGCTTGCCAGGGATCCTCTAAAACCCCTCCCTCATAACTAATATGAAACAGATTCAGGTCCATGCTGTAGGGTTTGGCCTTTGACGCCGTGACAGAAATACCTTTGGTCTTGGCGTATCGAAGGAGGTCTTGCCGAGAGCGAAAGTTCCATTCCCTCCAGGGAGCGATGATGGTAATGTCACCCCCTAGGGCGATGTAGGTTAATTCAAACCGCACCTGGTCATTCCCCTTCCCGGTGGAACCATGGCTCACAGCCTGGGCTTTCTCCCGTTTGGCAATTTCAATTTGACGTCGGGCAATGAGGGGGCGGGCAATGGATGTCCCAAGTAAATAATAGCCTTCATATACCGCATTCGCTCGAAGCATGGGGAAAATGTAGTCTTTCACAAACACTTCCCGAAGGTCTTCCACATAGACTTTCGAAGCTCCGACGGCTAAGGCCTTTCGTTTAATCGCTTGGAGGTCTTCCCCCTGGCCGAGGTCTGCGCAAAACGCGATGACTTGGCATTGGTAGGTTTCCTGGATCCATTTAAGAATGACAGAAGTATCCAATCCACCAGAATAGGCTAACACCACCTTTCGAATAGGTGAGGTGCGGGTTTTGACTGGAGATGAAGGAGGCCGTGATTTTTTTTTCATGACCAAGGACGTCCTAACCATTCAGTTAAAATGGCTTTTTGCATGTGTAAACGGTTTTCAGCTTGATCTAACACCACGGATTGGGGGCCATCCAAGACCCCTGCGGTAATCTCTTCTCCACGATGAGCAGGCAAACAATGCATGACCATGGCATCAGGTTTAGCGTGGGCCATCAGGGCTTCATTCACTTGATAGGCTTGCAAGGCGGTGGTCCGGGCGGTGTGTTCTTCCTCTTGTCCCATGCTGGTCCACACATCCGTGTACACAATATCAGCATCTTTGACGGCCAGCACCGGATCAGACACCACCTCACTGGTGAGGTGATTCCCCTGAGATCGTTGGCCAGCCCATTCTACGATGGAGGCATTGGGTTCATAGCCTGAGGGACAGCCAATTGAGCAATGCATTCCCACAAGACTGCAGGCTTCCAGTAAGGAATGCGCGATGTTATTGCCATCACCCAGGTACGCAAGCTTTAATCCTTTCAGAGAGCCTTTCTTTTCAACAATCGTTTGAAGGTCGGCCAAGATTTGGCAAGGATGACTGAGGTCAGTCAGTCCATTGATGACGGGGACGGTGGCATGGTGCGCCCAGGTTTCCAAGGTGGTTTGGGCAAACGTTCTAACCACTAACCCATCAAGGTATCGAGACAGGACCTGTGCGGTATCCCCAAGACTTTCACCTCGGCTTAATTGAATGGATTCGGAAGCCAGAAATAAAGCTTGTCCTCCTAATTGATTCATGGCAGCTTCAAAGGAAACTCGTGTTCGGGTAGAAGGCTTTTCAAACAGAAGCCCAACGGTTAATCCCGCTAACAATTGTGAGGCTCGTCCCTGACGAGGAGCGGCCTTTATTTCTCGCGCAATTTGAAGAAGCCGAAGGATCTGATGAGCGGGAATGTCTGCTATCGTGAGGAGATCTTTCCCAGAAAAGGTCGGAGAGGGATCGTTTGTAGGGAAGTCAGTGTGTTTCACAGTGGCACTGTTCATGGTGAATAAGGGAACTGTTGAAAAAATCCGCCAGCGGCGTTTTTCAGGGTTCGTCGCTTGTCGCTCGTTACTGGTCGCTCGTATTTTGGGATCGTTAATCCCCTCCTTTTTTTTCGAGCGACTAGCGACTAGTCCCATTTTTCTATTAATGCGGCCTTTTTGAACAGTCCCTGTTTCTTCTTATGGGTAAATGCTATAACCGTTTATTGAGGACATCGGACAAAACGGTGAGCACGAGATCGATTTCAGGTTGGGTAATGATTAATGGTGGAACCAACCGGAGAACCCGGTCCATCGTGCAATTAATTAACACTCGACGGGCCTGACAATCCTGAACAATAGGCTGTCCCTCAATCGAAAGTTGAAGTCCTTGAAGTAACCCTTGGCCCCTAACTTCCTGAATCAGGGCATTTCGGGTTTGTAATTCCAATAAGCCTTTTTGCAAATACGCACCAATCAATCGGCTTTTTTCTAATTCTCCATTGAGGAGCACTTCAAGGACCGCAATCGCGGCACTACAGGCCAGGGGATTCCCTCCAAAGGTCGAGGCATGGGATCCAGGCTCAAAGGCTCGGGCAATGTCATCGGTGGCCAAGCAGGCGCCAATGGGAAAGCCGCCTCCTAAGCCCTTGGCTAGAGTCATAATATCGGGTTCTATTCCATAATGTTCATAGGCGAATAACGTTCCCGTTCGCCCCATGCCTGTTTGGATTTCATCAAAAACCAACAAGATGTCTCGCTCCGTACACAGTTGGCGAAGTTGGTGAAGAAAATCGCGGTCAACCACCTGTACCCCACCCTCACCTTGAATGAGTTCAATCATGATAGCAGCGGTATGATCGGTGAGGACCGATTCGACCGAAGCCCAGTCATTGAAGGTCGCATAATAAAAACCAGGCAGGAGGGGGGCAAACCCTTGCTGAACTTTGGTTTGACCCGTCGCCGTGAGAGTGGCCATCGTCCTTCCATGAAATGACTGGCGAAAGGTAATGATCTCATGTCGGGCTTCTCCAAATTTCTGAGTGGCATAGCGACGAGCGAGTTTGATGGCGGCTTCATTGGCCTCAGCACCGCTATTCCCAAAAAATACCTTTTGAGCAAAGGAGTGGGTGACCAAAAGTTGAGCTAATCGCACTTGAGGTTCGGTGTAATACAGATTTGAGGTATGGATGAGTTGTCGGACTTGCCGTTCTATCGCCGTGACGAGTTCGGGGTGCCCATGTCCCAAAATATTCACTGCAATACCGGAGACGCAATCCAGGTATTCCCGTCCCTCAGAATCATACACCTTACTCCCCTTCCCTCGAACGATGGAGAGCGGAAGTCGGACATAGGTGTTCATGAGATACTGCGATGCAGCAAGTTGGATTTCTTCAGTCAACATAATTCACGTATCCCCGCACGAATGCAGGCGAATCTAGCATAGGGGTTCTTCGCTGCGCAAGAAAATAGTGGTCAAACATGCGGTGTGCTGAACCACATTCCTGTGGCGACCGCTAAGCGAAAACCCTTGTGTGGCCTGGGGAAGGATGCTATAACCCCGATCGATGAAAGCTTGCATTTCTTGTCAACAACAGAATCCCGATCATGCCCAAAAATGTCATGGCTGTGGTGAACCGTTTCAGGAACAATCTGAACCCGAGGAATCGGCGAGTGATTCTGATTTTTGGGAAATTCTCATTGGACCAAATAAGTCCATCCAATTTTCCCTAGCTGGGGGGTGGGCTTGGCGTCCGGCTGCTATCTATTACCAGAAAATCTTTCGTCGATTTGAATCCTCCTCCGGCCCGCAATTTTCTGTAACATGGAATTGGCCGGCCTTTTTATTTGACCCCTTCCTGTGGTTTCTCTATCGAAAAATGTATATGTATGCGCTGATCTTTGCGATCGGACCAGTTGTGTCCACGTTCTTAACTGGTGATGTGACCATAGGGATTGTGTGGAGAGTTTTTGCCGGCGCTATTGGGAATTATATTTATTATTGGCATTTAAAAGATCGGCTTCAAAAGGTCAATGCTCATCCAGGAATGGATCGGCCAGCGCGCGGTCGGGTTCTCCAGGAAGAAGGAGGAGTGCAACCCTATGTCCTCTGGTTAGGGGTCGTGCTCCATCTCCTCATGTTTGGGGTGCTTGTGGCCTTGCTTGAGCAAGGGCCTCCCGAAGAAGCCCTGCCAGAGAATCTATTTCAGAGGCAAAGGGGGGTGGATCCAGACAACATTTTTTGATACTCAGGGACTGTTGAAAAAGCCACCATAAGCAGAAAACATGGGATTTGTCGCTTGTTGCTCGTCTCTCGTTGCTAGAAAAATAAGAAGTGCAAAATCCTAAAATACTAATACTAGCGACCAGTCACGAGCAACGAGCGACCAACCCAGAGAATGCAGCTGGTGGCCTTTTTGAACAGTCGCTGTTCCTTCGTCCGTTTTAAGGAGTGTGAATTAAGAGCTTTGAGATGACTGCCAAGCAAACCATGCTTGGAACCAAGCATAGTCATTTTTATAGGCGGTGGTGGTCGAATGTGTCCCTTCACTTTTTTCTGTCAGGAGGGTATACGTCCGAGGCCAATTTTTAGTCCACCATGATTTGAGTTCACCAGCGGGGTAGGGTTGATTGTTGGGCTGGTGAATGCCAGCGGCGGACACGACTTCTGCAATTATCGGCCAATACCGATCTTTTCCCAATCCGAGCGCTTTGAAATGTTCGCGCAGGAGAAACACCACCCATAATTCAGCGCTATGTTTTTTGTTGTGTTTGAAGGGCTGAATTTGGCGGAGCGGAATGGGATCAAAGTTTTTGATGAGAGACGTAAAGTCTGGCCCTCCGTAACTCCCAGTAACTTCAGCAATCCCTTCCAGCATGGAGGCGAGTTCAACCTCAACCACGGGTGAGGAAGAGGGGGGATGCGGGCTGAACGGATCGGAGGTGGTGAGCAGCTCAATCAGTGGTTTGAGTTCTCGAAGGCGATGGACCGCGGTTTTCAAAATAGTCGCCGATTCGAGCCAATAGTCCGGATCACCTTTGGCGGTACGTTCATGACCCGGTGGGGGTAACACAGTGGGAATCCAGTGGCGAAGCAAGATAAATAGGACATAATTGGTGTCCCCCCCCACTTGTTGAACTTGCGCCATGGGGCCTTGGGGGCCATCAGCATTTTGGAAAAATGTTTTGCTCTTGGCCCCAACGTCTAAACGCTCGGACAGGGCTCTCCACCATTCAACCTGGTCTGAGGGCATAGGCACAAGTTCCATAAGGTATGGTTTCTTAAAAAAAGTGAAAGCGAGGAGGATTGGTGGGGGCATGGTAAGACCAACGGTCATTCAAAGCAAGCGATATTGGACTGAAATTTTAGGCATCTGACTCCCCTGCCAACTAGCTTCACAGGCTCCCAAAGGAAAGACGACATGAGCAAAAATGACGAATCATCCTCCAAGCATCTGGTGTTAATTCGACATGGAGAGTCTCAATGGAATCTGGAAAATCGTTTTACAGGGTGGGTAGATGTGCCCCTTTCCCCAAAAGGAGAGCAAGAGGCTCGGGAGGCAGGGAACAAACTACAAGCCTTCAAATTTGATCAAGCGTTTACCTCGGTGCTGTCTCGGGCCATTAACACGTTAGGTATTGTGCTAGAGGTACTGAATCAAACGGCGATTCCTGTTACGAAACATGAGGCGCTGAACGAACGGATGTATGGCGAGTTACAAGGATTGAACAAAGCGGATACGGTGGAGAAATTTGGAGAACAGCAGGTTAAACTGTGGCGAAGAAGTTATGATATACGGCCTCCCGGCGGTGAAAGCCTCAAGGATACGGCCGAGCGGGTCATCCCCTATTATGAACAGGAAATTTGGCCAGAGTTAGTCCAAGGGAAACACGTCCTGGTGGTGGCTCATGGCAATAGTTTACGTGCCCTGGTCATGCATTTGAACAAACTCACCACCGACCAGGTGCTGGAATTGAATATTCCGACCGGAGCTCCTCTCTATTTCCAATTACACCAAGATGGAACAGTGGTCGATCATCATTACCTGTAACTCGGCTAGCCCAAGGTTTCTTCGATTTCCCCAATCACCTCCCCAACCTCATCGATTGGGACGTAATCCACAAATAGGGCGAGGATAAGTTGCCGGTCCGCAGATTGGGTGAGACCCTTCGATTCCAATTGCTCAACCGCATAGTTTAAGACTTCGATGGGTTCTCCCCCATGTTGGGTGATGCTCTCATAGCCCTTTCGTTTCTCGGGAAGATCTTGGGAAAATCCATCCAAAGCTGAACCGTCCAATTCAAAACGGCCTTCCCACCTTTCTTTAAGAAGAAAACACACGTGCTCATACATTTGCTGTTGAAGAGGTTCTTTGATGGAGACCCGGAGGGCGCATTCAATCCAAAAAATGCTTAAGGCGAGAATTTCCTGAGCAATCGCTCGTCTCTGTTCAGAGTCTCCATCAATGCCATATTCTTCCACGATGGATTGGGAAAGAGCCGGAGGAAAGAGATCAAAGACTTGTTCAGCAAGTTGTTTGGGGTCAGGAATCATGAGGGCGTCTTGATCGACAAAAAGATAATGGATCTTATGGGCCTAAGGTGGTGAGGGAAAAGATGTTGCGGTTTCTTTTTCATGAATCTGCAGAATATACCATAAGGTTTCCTAGGTTGTCGGGTGTTGTCCAGATGGTAGGGTATTTTCTTATGCAAGGAGAGGTCGATGATAGTTGAGAGGATTGGCAGATTTCAGAACGCTAGGCGTCCGTTTCGGAAGGGGGACGTAGCCATAAAAGGATCAACCCGGGGAAGCTGCCCAAGAAGTGAATCCTCCGCACTCATGACAGGCTTGACACCCCAACTCTGCTGGTGCCAGGCTGGTACCGGGCTGTTTCAGAAAAGACATAACACGTCAGATTAACACGTAGTTTAGAGTCCCTGGTCTTTATAGGAATGGGGCAAGCATGGAAGCATGACCTACCTCTTGTTAGCCATAGCCGGGATGTGGTTGGCGGATGGCTTGGCGCTTCTGGCCATGCCTGAACGCATGGTGGCGTTACTCAAAACATCTCTGGAATTATCGCCATCAGTATTAAAATGGTCGGGGTTGGCCGCCTTGCTTGGGATATTTCTGGCCTTGGGGTCAGAGGGGTTACCCTACCATCCCTTATGGATGTTCATAGGAGTGGGGATGGTTGGGAAGGGGCTGTTTTTAATCTGGGCATCGGAGGCTCTGAGAAAACCTGTTCTCACCTGGTGCTTAAACCGAGAACCGGTTGACTATCGATTTTGGGGGTTGGGGTTGTGCACGCTATCCCTGCTTCTGCTGGATGCCTTGGGGGTATTACAGGGGGAATAGAATGGTAGGGTTATGGGTATTTGGATTCACGAGTCTATTATGGGGCGTGATTGGGGTCGTGATGACGGCGGTTCCTCAGCTATGGGCCAATTTTATTCATCAAACAGTCGAAGATGACTGGAAACGGTTTTGGTTAACCCAAATCATGATATTGGTGGGATTGGTGTTGACCATTGGAACAGCTCAATTTCAGGGCACCCTGGTATGGATGGTCTTTGGGGTGGTCTTAGTGGTGAAAGCCTGTGTGTTATTAGGAGCGGGAAGTCATCTACGGACTCGTCTCTTGAATGTGATGAGCGCCTCGCCACTCTGGGCTTACCGATGTGGAGGGGTGATGATGCTCACCTTAGCCGTGTTCTTGGCCACCGACGTGATCCTCCATGGATAAGACAGTCAAGAACAATGGGACAACAATCCATGCACGTGAATGAAATCTGGGAAGCCCATCGTTCTACGGATTGGCCAACCGATTTGGGATCTCAAGAAGGTGAATTGATGATGATTGATACGGTGATGAGTGGATGCGCCACCTATTACCTTGAGGCAGAAAATGGCCTAGATCCCCAACGGAGAGAAATGCTCAAAAGTTGTGTAGAAGACCTAGAAAACCTCCTGCCCGGCCTTGACCCCTCGGCCGAACCCTACTTCCAACGTCTTCACCAATTAGGGTCACTGATGTTAGGAACAGGCCTCTAAAGGAAGAGTTGAAAACCCCGGAGATTTTTTTGGTTCTGCTAAAGGAAGTGAATAGGGGAAAGTTTTTGTAAATGTTCAGCAGACCCCTAGACTAAATACACGCCTATTCGGATCCCCGTGTCCCCAGAATGCCATAACGTTTCATTTTTTTAATAAGTCCTTGTCGACTTAATCCAAGAGCCTTGGCGGTGCGAACCTGATTGTGGTGGCAACCCTGGAGGGCTTGTTTAATGAGGCGTTGTTCCAGTTCTTCCACGGCCTGGGGAAGCGTTTGAGCTCGGATATGTGGTTGAGATGATGAGGAAAAACTGGGAAAACGAATGGAATTTTCAAGGTCTTCGTCCGTGATGGTCGATCGTCTGACGGTCACGAGCAAACGCTTGATCTCATTTTCCAACTGACGAACGTTCCCAGTCCAAAAACACATTTCGAGACACCGCATGGCGGCAGGGGAAATTTTTTTGGGGCCTTTTCCCATGGACTCGCTATATTTATTCAAGAAAAAGTTAGCCAGCAGGGGAATATCTTCTGGGCGTTCCCGAAGGCTGGGTGTGTGAATGGGCACGACCTTCAAACGATAGTACAAATCCTCACGAAAAAGTCCACCGGAAATGGCGGATTCGAGGTCCTTACTCGTGGCTGCCAAGATCCGAATCTCGATGGGAATCGAGGTTCGACCTCCAACCCGTTCCAAGGTACGTTCCTCCAACACCCGATGGATTTTGGCCTGTGCGCCAAGTCCCATATCGGCAATTTCATCGAGAAAGAGGGTGCCTCCGTTCGCTTGTTCAAATTTTCCAATTCGAAAATCCACATCAGTCGCCACTTTTTTTTCAATCCCAAATAATTCGGCTTCGAGAAGATTTTCAGGAAGAGAGGCACAGTTTAAAGCCACAAATGGGTGGCGGGAACGAGAGCTATTGTAATGGATCGCCTTGGCCACGAGCTCTTTCCCGGTTCCATTTTCACCGGTAATGAGGATATCGACGGAACTTTCTTGGATTTGGTCGATCAGTCGAATGAGATTTTGCATGCGGGGGCTGGTGCCCAGAAGATTATTGGTGGAAAACTGTGCATGCACTTCTTTGCGAAGTTGGGCATTTTCTCGGTGCAATTGCCCATGTTCTTTGAGGAGTCGGTGAAAGCATTGGGCATTATCCAAGGCGAGGGTGCCCTGTTCGGCAATGGCCACGGCCATGTCTTGATCTTTCCGAGAAAAGGTCCCATTTTTTTTATTGAGTGCTTCGAATACGCCAATGAGTTCGCCATTCGCCGTCTTCAAGGGTATGGCTAATAAATTACGGGTACGTTTCTTGGTTTGATGATCAACGCCAGGGAAAAACCGAGAATCTTGTTGAGCATGAGGAACATTGAGAATGGAGTCAGTCATTAGCGCGGCCCCAGCAATGCCTAAACGGGCATCCAGTCGAATTTCCACCCCGTCAGTCGAAGCCTCGGAATAGAGTTCACAATGTTCCTGGTCGTAAAACAGGATGCTCACGCCTTCACAATCTAATATCTGAGCAGCCTCACGAGTAAGTAAGGTAAGGAGTTGAGGAAGATCACGTTCTGAATTAAATTTTTTCGTAAGGGCCAAAATAGTGGGAAGGTGTTTGGCTATGGAAGGGGGAGGGGTCGACGGTGATGACATGGTGAGTAAGGGAGTGTGAAGGAGAGGTGAGGGACCTCCTGAGTGATGACAGGGAAACAGGTTGATTTCGGTAGTGTGTCACGGAACGGCCGAGAATGTCAACGTCGTAACCTAGCTGAACACGTGGTAGACATATTTCAAACACCAAACAAGGAAAAATCCCCCAAAACCTTGTTATCTGAGTGGCATGAATTGGCACTAAATTTGCTTACTATTTAATCATGGACGTATTCTTAGAAAAGGAAATAGGAAAACATCAGAGTAGGAACCAAAGAATGAGAACCTGAAATCTCGAGGTGGAGCGATGAACATGTCATACATAATCCGTCGGGTCACACACAGTATGCTGTTTTGCCTGGTCATGGTATCCCCTGGATGGAGTTTTGACCAAAAGGCCCAGGGGCAAACCTCCAACACCAAAGCTACATATGAAAAACCTACAAAGGGAAAGGAATCCCTTAAACTTGTGGCCTCATCCGACAGGAAAAAACAAAAGGGCAAGACCTCTCTCGTGTATAAACCTCCTAAAACCGGAGTGCCGAGTGGACGAGAGGGAGGAGGCACTCGCGGAAATGGCTACCATGTGCCTCTGCTGGATGTGTTGGCACCAGGGCCGAATCAGGTGATTGGGATGACCGTACAGGAACAACCAAATTTGTATTGGTATATTTCCGAACCAGAAACGTTTCCTTTGATGTTGACCGTGAACGAAGAACAGAAGGTCCAACCCCTCTTGGAAACAGAACTCCCCCGCCCTGAAAAACCAGGGATCTATCACATTGCAATGAGTCAATACGGGATCCAACTATACCCCGGAAAGATTTACCGATGGTATGTGTCTGTCGTACGAGACGCTGAGTTTCGATCAAGAGATATTGTCGCCGGAGCCAGAATTCAGCGAAGGGTACCGGATCAGCGACTGCTTGAACGACTAGCCAACGGCAATGTCGTCGAGGATGCGTATATTAATGCCCAAGAGGGGCTATGGTACGATGCCGTGGCCTCGATATCTGAAGCCATTCAGATCTATCCCAATGACTCAAGATTATTAGAAATGCGTTCAGATTTACTTCAACAGGTCGGGTTACACGAAGTTGTCGCAGATGAACGGAAACTAAGGTAGACCTCCCCGCCCCATACCAATTCAACGAGGATCAAGTCATGATTCCTGAACACCGAAAAAAAGGAGGAACACACGCACTGAAGACAGAACCGAAAACTGAGGGGAACATCCGGATTGCCAATGAACGTCCACATACGAAAAAGCATGTTGTGGATGGCAACGGTGCCTCTCCTTATAGCAGGGGGGGGAATTCCCGAGTCAGTGTTTAGCCAGAATACCCAGAGTTTTGAGCAGTTACCAGAGTGGACATGGTCAGGAAAGGGAGAAGACTCATTCCATCACACACTTGATCCTGCCCCTTCCTTGGAACGGGTCAAGGTTGCAACCTTTGGGTTAAAGGTCCTCACTCCATCAATAGTCACATTGGTCGATTACAGACCCCTCCCCAAGAGAGAAACACATTCCCGAGTCCTAGCCGATGTGTATTTTGATGAAGATCGAAATGCCATTCGAGGGGATGCAGCCTTGGCCATTCAGGAAAGTGTGGATGTGATCAGCAAACAAGGGGTCTCCGAACTGCAGATTGAGGCGCATTGTGACGGACGAGAACCCTTTGCGTATGGCATGGCGTTGGGGAATCGCCGGGCCCATCGAGCTGCCGAATATGCCAAAGGTTTAGGGTTGCCCAAGGGGAAAGTGACAGCCGTGACCTTTGGGCCAGTGAAACCGCAATGTCGTGAATCGCATACCCGATGTTGGGAAGACAACCTCCGTCTTCAACATACCTTTCAATTCCTGGCCATTCAGAGTCCACGATTAGGTTGTCTCACACGATTACGGGCTGTCTCACCAAATCAAACAGGTCAGCGGGTGCAACCGACCCCACCCACCTCATTTCTTCAAAGAATTCGTTTGGCCGAAGCGCCCACCCTCCCGTAAGTCTTCTTCCAGAAATCCCCGCTCAAATATGGGAATGTTGAATTTGTCGCTAGTCGCTAGTTGCTTGGGTAAAAAAGAACGATCCAGATCCTAAAATAC
>CAZKRH010000143.1:0-18993 GCA_964555115.1 uncultured Nitrospiraceae bacterium
TAGGATGAAGCCGGCGAATCGCAATGGCCCTGCTGAACAGTCAACTCAAAACACCAGAATAGTCCTACTCAGGATTCCCCAGGGGCTTGGGGATGCAAAGCGAATCGGAAGAAACCGGGCATGCGGAATTGAGGCTGATGACGACCCGTTCCCTCTCTCCGATCACCTAACGACCTACGTACATCAACATTGTGTTGCATGAAGCTTTCTGGGCTTCTGCCCCAGTGTCTCCATAGTTTCACGGGTACAGTGTGCCAAATGTAGAACACAAAAATCCAGTGTTACTCTACTTCCGTAGAATGAGGGCTCTCGCATTGGGCATTGGCTGAGTGGAGAATTGCCCCTTCGTTTCAAAATGCTGGAGGAACGCGCTGGACCACCAAACTTGGTCAGGTGGAATCCTATGACTCTGACGAGGCAGTTTCTGTACTCGGAGTGCCAAGAGATTCCAAGGATCAGGGATCTGCTGACGATCTAGGTGACTTAGGGCCAATGTGGACGATTGAAAACGAGGAGGGAGAGGTGACGGGCGCTTGCTGGTCCTATTACAATAATCCCGGGCTGGAATGTATTCCGCTGTAGGCCCCTACCACTCTGTCGCTCGATTAAATCAGTAAGGGGTTCGGGTTTGGAACTTCGTGGGAGGTTTGAGCATTGATGCCCTCGCAGATTTCGGCTTCCTCATCCCTCACAGGGCGCCACGCCGCTTCAAGTCCCTCGCCACCGCTACAAGGTAGAGAAGAATTGCAATGGCAAGAAGAGGCATTCCCACAAACATACCCAAGCCCATACTCCTGGCACCCATCCCATTCCACAAGAATAATAACACACACACCAGTCCCACGAGGGCGATATCCACTGCGATACTGGTCAATCTTGTCACACCAATTGAAGGTAAATTTCCCTGCATCTTTTCCTCCTCGATCTAAGTTTTGAGTTTTGTATTTAAGGTTTCGAGTTAAATCTAAACTACAAACTCGGAACCCGGAACTCCAAACTTCTGTAATTCATTTCATAGCAATCAGTGTTCGTTCGTGTGGCAAGGGATGAGGTGGCCCATGATATTGAATACAGGCAATACTGTCATTTTGAAAACCGGCTTTTAAGGCTTGGTGACTTTTGACCTGTTCCCATTTTTTTCCATTTTTGTTGTTTGTTGTGAGCGGATTGAGATTTGACCTAATTTAAACTGTTTTGAGCCTGTTGCCCAAACATCGCGATCAGTCTTTCTCGTGACCGTCACTCACCGGGATGGCTTCTCTTCCCGCCAGTGTCTTGCTACCCTGAAGAATCAGGATCCGGTGAACAAAAAAAGTGACTTATGGGCCTGGATGCAGCGGATCATCTTCCTCAAAGAAGAAATCGCCCAACCCCTTAGGAAAAGTTTCCCCACCGAGAGCTCGCTTTCGTTGCCGGGACAATCGATCCAGGTCCAAGGCTTCCTCACCCAACACTTTAATTAATGCCTCCCGCCATATTGCATCACGGGACAGTGGATGTGAAGCATCTTGCGCTAATCGTTTCAGAGCATACTGAAGAAGATGAATGCCGTCTCGAACGGAAAAATCCAGATCGAGTTGATGGGCTTTTTGCAGAAAATCAACCGTAATGGTCAAAATTTCTTCAGGAGCAAAAGGCAGATGATACTGGAGAATGGCCAACTCATGATCCCGGCCAGGAAATTCTAATTGAAGACTCGGTTGAAGGCGAGACAAAATATAATCGGGAACTTCATACGTGGACGCATCTTCATTCATGGTCACGCAACATCGAAAATCGGGGTGAGCAAAAATTTGGATTCCAGCAACCACCGATTCCACCGACCGTCGATAATCTAATAAAGGAGCCAGGGACGCCCAACTTTTTTCATTCATGCGATTCCCTTCATCGAGCAAACAAATCGCACCTTGAAGAATCGCCGTCACCAAGGGAGAAGCATGGTACCGAATGGTCCCCTGTTCCCCAATGACTGGGGTGACCAATAAATCTTCTGGTCTCGTATCCGAGGTACATTGGTACACAAAAAATGGTTGCTTTCGCTCCCGCGCTGCAGACATGGCTAACGTGGTTTTTCCTATTCCAGGAGTCCCAGTAATTCTCGGACACAGAGGTAAATCTCGGTCATCAATGACTAACCAACAGGCTAACAATTGTTGCAGAACTTCACGATCTCCAATCCAATCTTGGTTGGCGGGAGTGGGTTTGGCCAATCGTAGGTTCACCCCATCGATCGTCATTTGCGTCGGTTGTGGATCCTTGGTTGTCATCGCATGTCCTTTATGGTCATTGGTATCGTCTTCTCGATTGCAAAATCTATCACAGGCCTCACGAAAGAGGAAAGCCCCTTCACACCTAACGCCTCAAAATGTTTGACATTCCCTTCAACCCGTTTTATTCTGAAAACCGTTGACTACCTAAATAAAAATGTTATGCTGCATGTAAGTTTTGAATTACGCTCTGGATCATGCTGGGAAAAGAACCTGTTGGGCTTCAACCTGTGGAGAATGTCCAACTCATGAAATCTAGCTTAGGAAAGAGTGAGTTGTGGCCAAACCTTTACGAGGTAAATACAACATGTATCGTGGATTATTGATCTTTGGGGTCATAAGTGGCCTACTCGTCGGATGTGTCAGTAGCGAAAAGTACGAAGCGGAAAAAGCTCGAGCGCTGAATTTTCAACGATTACTGGCTCAGGAAGAAAAACGAACGGGTGAACTGAATGTACAAGTTCAAGAAGCCCGACGTCAGGCCTCAGGCTTGGAATCTCAAAATAAAGATCTCTCGACCGAGCTTCAAGGCCTACGAGACCAACTAAACCGAGCACAAGAGGATTTAGCTGGATCGTCTGGGAGTGGAGATATGATGGCAGGGAATGAAGATCTCACCTTATCAGAACCCTCCTTGGCCGAATTCGGATTAAGTGACATTGGATTTGGAGATTCTGACTTTGCCGATCTAGGTGGAATCGATACAGCCATGGGCGGAGAAGCAACCCATATGGTCGAAAAAGGGGACACCTTGTATCGTATCTCCAAGCAATACGGGGTGAGTGTTGACGATCTGAAATTTTGGAACAACTTAGGTGGCAATTTAATTTCTGTTGGGCAAAAGCTCATCGTCAGTAGCCCCTAAGTTTTAGAGTTTTAGAAGTCCCGTCTCATGGGGAAGGTTACTGAGTCAATGCTCAGCAATCTTCCCCATTTTTTTTGTGTTGATCCAAGCGGCAATTGATTGGGACCTGCTCAGACCGGCCATTTCGTTGACTTGCAAAAGACCCCTATGCTACGGTCGATTTCATGAAAAAGCCTTGTTATTCAGTGGGTTTTGAGGAATTTACCTCCTTGGCCCAGCAGGGAAATTTGATTCCCATCTACCGGGAAATCATGGCAGATTTCGAAACACCGGTGTCAGCCTTTGCCAAAATAAATACAGGGCCTACGGCCTACCTGTTCGAGAGTGTGGAGGGTGGAGAAAATTGGGCGCGTTACTCCTTCTTAGGAAATGAAGCCACTCTGACCCTATGGGAGGAAAATAACCAGATAGTCATACAAAAGGGCAAGCGAATTGAGCGAACACCGCTTCAGGATAATCCCCTGGAGCATATCCGTGACATTCTGAGCGCCTATCAACCAGTTTCGGTTCCTGGTCTTCCCTCATTTGTTGGAGGAGCCGTGGGATACTTAGGTTACGATGTGGTCCGTCATTTTGAACCCATTCCGAATGTTCCCAAACATGATGCCCATTTTCCTAAACTGGCTTTTCTTCTGACAGATACCTTGGTGATTTTTGACAACGTAGCCCATACCATAAAAGTCGTGGCCAATGCCCATATTACCGCACACACCAAACCAGACCTTCGAAAGGCCTATTCTCATGCCACGGCCCGAATTGAAAAAATGATTGCTCGGCTCAAAAAAGCTCCCCCCCGAGTCACAAGAAAGACCTCTTCACGGCCTATTCACTTTGCCTCAAATATGACCCAGGCGGAATTTGAAAAAATGGTATTACGCACCAAGGAATATATCCTGGCAGGAGATATCGTCCAGGCCGTAGTGTCGCAACGGTGGCATACCAAAATTCGCACACCCCCATTTGAAATCTACCGTGCTCTGCGCGTCCTCAACCCTTCGCCCTATATGTACTATCTTCGAGTGGGAGGCATGGAGTTGGTGGGATCCTCTCCTGAAGTATTAGTTCGATGCGAGGACCAAAAGATTGTGGTACGACCCATAGCTGGTACACGACCTCGAGGAAAAACCCCGCTAGAGGATCAGCAATTGGAAACGGATTTGTTGAGTGACCAAAAAGAAATTGCCGAACATATTATGCTTGTCGACCTAGGACGAAATGATGTGGGACGGGTCTCGCAATATGGAACCGTGAATGTCAGTCCGTTCATGAAAGTGGAACGCTATTCTCATGTCATGCATATTGTGTCGCAGGTGACAGGAGAATTAGAGGCTCATCATTCGTCCTACGATGTCATGAAGGCATGTTTTCCCGCAGGAACAGTGTCCGGAGCACCGAAGGTCAGAGCCATGCAAATCATAGAAGAATTAGAACCCACGACACGCGGGCCTTATGCTGGGGCGGTAGGATATTTCAGTTTTTCAGGAAGCATGGATACCTGCATCAATATTCGAACCATTGTCATTAAAGATCAACAAGCGTTTATCCAAGCAGGCGCAGGAATTGTGGCAGATTCTGATCCCACCAGAGAATATGAAGAAACGTGCAATAAGGCTCGGGCCATGATGCGAGGAATTGAGATGGCCGAGAGAGGGCTCGACTAATTATCTGAAATTATCGAAAGACCTGAGAAAAATTTCCACCCTCAGGAACGTAGACCACTCATGCTACTCGTCATCGATAATTACGATTCATTTACCTATAACCTGGTTCAATTTTTAGGGGAATTAGGCGCAGACCTGCAAGTGTTTCGAAACGATAAAATTAACATGGAAGAAATTAAGGCGCTGGCACCCGAACGTGTCTTGATTTCGCCAGGCCCGTGTACTCCGAAAGAAGCCGGCATCTCGGTCGAGACAGTTAAATTGTTGGCCGGAAAAATTCCTTTGTTAGGAGTCTGTCTGGGACACCAATCTCTCGCCTATGCCTTTGGTGGAGAAATCGTGAGAGCCGACAAACTCATGCATGGGAAAACGTCCATGATCCATCATGATGGAAAAACTGTCTTTGAAGGACTCCCCAATCCTTTTGAAGCCACTCGGTACCATTCACTCATCGTCAAACGAAGTTCCTTACCAAAGGATTTTGAGGTGACAGCAGAGACGGCTGAGGGAGAAATTATGGGGTTACGCCATACGCCCACTGGGTCTGAGGGCGTACAATTTCATCCAGAATCGATCCTCACGAAATCTGGCATGGACCTATTAAAAAACTTTCTTGGTTTGGAAATTGAACTGACCAAATATCGAATGCAACAGAACATGTAGTACATTGACACTGAATTTTCTTAGTTAAACCTTTACTTTAGATTTCTCATCACAGAAAACATTTATTGTTGATCGTATGATTAAAGACTCTTTAGCCAAATTAGCCAATGGTATCGATCTCTCAGAAAGTGAAGCCGAAGAGGTCTTACTTGAGGTCATGCAGGGCGAGGCCACCGAATCTCAAATTGCAGCCTATCTTATGGGACTCCGCATAAAAGGAGAAACGGTCGAGGAGATAACTGGATCGGTGAAAGCCATGAGAGGCATGGCAGAACGAGTACGAATTGATGATCCAGCCGTTGTCGATACCTGTGGCACCGGTGGCGATGGAGCCAATACATTCAATATCTCCACCGCCAGCGCCTTTGTGGTGGCCGGCGGGGGTATCACGGTGGCCAAACATGGCAACCGCTCGGTTTCCTCAAAATCAGGCAGTGCTGACGTGTTAGCGGCGCTGGGTGTCAATATTAACCTCTCCCCACAATTGGTTACCGATTGTATCAATGAGATCGGCATCGGGTTCCTCTTTGCCCCCTTGTATCACGGAGCCATGAAGCATTGTGCCAAACCACGAGCAGATATGGGCATTCGTACATTAATGAACCTTTTAGGCCCCTTGTCTAATCCGGCAAGTGCGACCATCCAGATCCTGGGAGTTTATGACCGATCCCTCACCGAAAAAATGGCCCAGGTTCTGATGCGCCTGGGCACCCACCATTGTTTTGTGTTGCACGGACATGATGGCTTGGATGAAATCACCCTCACCGACCAAACCTATGTTTCAGAAGGAAAAGCCGGCCGTGTCACCAGCTATAATATTAGCCCCAAAGATTTCGGACTGAATCCCGTGGCCAGCAAAGAACTGCTAGGTGGCACTCCCGAAGAAAATGCTGTCCTCATTGATGAAATTCTTCGAGGTCGAACGGGACCACAACGGGACATTGTCCTCATGAATGCCGCTCCGGCCTATGTGGCTTGCGGAAAGGCTAAAACTCTCCGTGAGGGATATGAAGCCGCCAAAGAAACCATCGAGCAGGGCCATGCTCACGAAAAGCTTGAGAAAATTATTGCCTTTACCAACCAAACCGCTGCGTAGCGCACACCGATGATTCTTGATCGTATTCTTGAACACAAACAAGCGGAGGTTCGTCGTAAAAACAGCCGAGGCTATTTGGCTGAATTAAAAGGCCGAATAACAGAACGTCGGCCACCCATGGGATTTATTGCCGCACTAGAAGCGGCTCAGACTCCTGACTGTCCCGCATTGATAGCCGAAGTCAAAAAAGCCTCCCCCAGCCAAGGGCTCATGCGCCCGGAGTTTGCAGATAGATTTGAACCAGTAGAAATTGCGACAATCTATGAAAAACATGGAGCTGCGGCGTTGTCTGTGCTGACTGATCAGGAATTCTTCCAAGGCCATCTCGAGTATTTAGCTAACGTAAAAAAACAGGTTGGACTCCCCGCTTTGAATAAAGAGTTTATGGTTCATGAAGTACAATTCTACGAGGCACGAGCGTTTGGTGCCGATTGCGTGTTATTGATAGTGGCCGCTCTGGATCGCGTCCAACTCGAAGACTTTTTTGCCGTGGCCCAAGGGTTAACCATGGATGTGCTCCTGGAAACCCATAATGAACGAGAGTTAGATACCGTGTTGGAACGACTCCCCGATGCCAAATTGATAGGGATTAATAATCGTGACCTCAACACCTTCTCAACCGATTTGGCCGTCACTGAGCGGCTAGCGAAACGAATTCCCAACGACCGTCTCGTGGTGAGCGAAAGTGGCATTCATAAACGGAATGATGTGATACGAATTCAGGAAGCAGGCGCGAAAGCCATGTTAGTAGGAGAATCCCTCATTCGGGCAGAACCGATCGGCGGAAAAATCGATGAATTATTAGGAATCCACGAAAGAGAAAAACAGGAACAAGAGTCTGCGCAACAAGGCCCTCGCTGGATTTAAACTTTCCCTAATAGAATTTATCATTATTCCGTTGTCAAAAATTGTCGTGACCAAATATTTTCACAAAATAGTATCGCTCGAATATGAAAATAAAAATCTGCGGGATCACTAACGTTGAAGATGCCAAGGTGGCTTGGGAAAGTGGGGCGGATGCTCTTGGCTTTGTCCTCTATGCCAAAAGTCCACGTTATGTGGAGCCACAACTGATCAAATCAATCGTATCTACCCTTCCACCGTTTGTTGTGTCAGTCGGGATATTCGTGAATGAATCCTCTAAGACCGTTCAGAATATCATGGAGAAATGCGGCCTGACCTATGCTCAACTGCATGGAGACGAATCACCAGAGTATTGTGCGACCTTAGGCCGCCCCATTCTGAAAGCCCTTCGGTTAAAAGATCGCAGTTCTTTTTTATCGTTAGCGGAATATCGCGGTCGAGCTGGCGTGAAAGGTTTTGTGGTGGATACATTTTCGGAGTCTGCCTATGGAGGAACCGGCCAAACCACTGATTGGAGCCTCGCCGCAGAAGTGGCCAACGCCACCACCATTTTGTTAGCCGGTGGCCTGACGCCTGATAATGTGCAGGAAGCCATTACCCAAGTCCATCCTTACGGAGTCGACGTGAGCAGCGGAGTCGAAGCCTCTGCAGGTAAAAAAGACCATGATAAAGTTCGGGCCTTTATTCATGCGGCCCAACTTGTCTCGTAGAATCTCGATCGCTATACTCCCAACCAGGTTTTGTTCATAGGAACTGTTGAAAAAAGCCGCAGTGTCGTTCTCAGAGTTAGTCGCTCGTTACTAGTCGGTAGTACTCTAAGATCTTGACCATTAGCTTTTTCCCTAGCAACTAGAGACTAGCGACGAGTCCCTCATTAAGAAAACTATGGCTATGATTCCTGATAAACGCGGGCGATTTGGAAAATATGGAGGCATGTATGTCCCGGAAACCCTCATGCCAGCCATCTTGGAATTGGAAAAAGTCTATCTTGCCGCACGTCGCGATCCCACATTCCAAAAAGAAGTACAGGACTGTCTCAAACAATATGTGGGACGGCCCACTTCCCTCTTTTATGCGAAACGTCTGACCAAAACCCTGGGTGGCGCCAAAATCTATTTAAAACGAGAAGATCTCTGTCACACCGGGGCCCATAAAATTAACAATACAGTGGCCCAGGCGATCTTGACTCGACGCATGAAAAAACAGCGAGTCATTGCTGAAACGGGAGCCGGTCAACATGGCGTAGCCGTGGCCACGGTCGCGGCCATGTTTGGGCTAGAAGCAGAAATTTACATGGGAACGGAGGACATGGAGCGACAGGCCCTCAATGTCTTTCGTATGCGCCTCCTTGGAGCCAAAGTCACGGCCGTCAATGCTGGGAGTCGCACTCTCAAGGATGCCATTAGCGAAGCCATGCGGGACTGGACCACCAATGTGCGAACGACACATTACCTCCTGGGCTCGGTCCTTGGGGCTCACCCCTACCCTATGATGATCCGTGACTTTCAAGCAGTTATTGGTCGTGAAGCCCGAAAACAAATTTTGGCGGCTGAGGGTCGATTACCTCATTGCCTCCTTGCCTGCGTGGGGGGAGGCAGTAATAGCATGGGATTATTTTATCCCTTTATCAAAGATGCCAAAGTGCAGATGGTTGGGGTCGAGGCTGGAGGATTAGGAATCACCAGTGGCAAACATGCAGCCCGCTTCGAAGGAGGTAAACCTGGAGTGTTACAAGGCACCATGACATATCTTTTGCAGGATCCTCATGGGCAGGTTAATCTCACCCATTCCGTTTCCGCTGGCCTTGATTATGCCGCTGTTGGTCCCGAACATGCGATGTACCATGATTCCAACCGCATTCGGTATACCTCGGCGACAGATGAAGAAGCCTTGGCCGCCTTTGATGTACTTTCTCAAGAAGAAGGTATCATTCCCGCATTGGAAAGTGCCCATGCCATAGCCGAAGCCATCAAACTGGCCCCTCACATGAAAAAAAGCCAAATCATGATTATCAATCTCTCTGGCCGCGGGGATAAGGATGTGCAACAGATTGCCAAAATGCGCGGCATCTCCTTGTAGCCACGAAACCATTCCATCATGAATTCCAATCGAATCTCTGACACCTTTGCCAAGCTCCAAACCTTGGAAGAAACGGCTCTCATTCCCTACATCATGGCCGGGGACCCCTCCCTTGCGGAAACAGAAGAGTTAGTGTTGGAATTGGAACGAGCGGGGGCAGATCTCATTGAACTAGGAGTCCCCTTTTCCGACCCCATTGCAGATGGACCGGTGATCCAACAAGCGGCCGAGCGAGCCCTCCGTTCAGGAACTTCCCTCGTTCGTATATTAGAGTCAGTCAAACACCTACGAACCCAAACCCAAATTCCCTTGATCCTCATGACCTACTACAACACCATCATGGCCATGGGGGAAGAAACCTTTTGTGAAAAGGCCGTGGAAGCGGGAATTGATGGGGTGATTGTCCCGGATATGCCACCTGAAGAAGCGGACCTCCTCCAACAATTTGCCCAGAAGGTCAATCTCATCATCATTTTTTTATTGGCCCCCACGAGTACCAGTGCTCGTCGAACAGCAGTCATTCAGCGAACTCACGGGTTCATTTACTATGTGTCCCTGACAGGAATTACCGGATCAAAATTAGTCGATCTCCAAGATGTCAGACGGAATGTGGAAAAAATTCAAAAAGTGGCAAAGAAGCCGATTGCTGTCGGATTTGGCATTGCCACCCCGGAAGACGCCAAACAAATTGGAGCATTCGCCAATGGAGTCATTGTCGGCAGTGCCTTGGTTCGAAAAATTGCGGAACACCAAGGCAGCTCAAATATGTTAGCTCTAGTAGGACAATTCACCCGAAGCCTGAAATCTGCCCTATTAACCCATTAATTTTGCCAACCTGAACAACCATCCTCTCAGGAAATCCATATAGATTTTTCATGACATTGATCAAGGTTAGTGTACAATTTTCCGATATGACGAAAGACTTCGCCTATTTGGTGGGAAATAGTTTTTCTTGAAGAACTATAGAGAAAATTTTGATCCACCACTTAAAATGAGTGACCTGAGGCTAATTGAAAAGCCCTTCTGTTTTGAAAAGTATTGTGTTAAAAATAGTAAGCGAAAAACAAAAAATATCCTCATATAATTCAAGGAAGTGGACAAGGTCACCAAAAAAATGGTAACTAAGTAAACTTTTGTCGTTTTGAGAAGAACTTTTTAGAGGTAGAGAATGGCTTTATCGAATCGATCTCGGATCTTTACATCCATCATTCGGTGGTTTGACGCACATGCTACGGATCCCAACACTCCGACCACAGGTCCCCATCAATTTGATTGGGTGCAATCCTCGCCATTTTTTATCATGCATTTCATGTGTTTAGGGGTGTTGTGGGTGGGATGGAGCGGGATCGCGGTCGCCGTGGCCGTTTCACTCTATGTGATCCGAATGTTTGCGATCACTGGATTTTACCATCGCTATTTTTCACACCGATCCTTTCGGACATCCCGCGCCTGTCAGTTTATTTTTGCCGTGGCCGGGGCAACTGCTGTCCAACGGGGACCCTTATGGTGGGCAGCTCATCATCGCACGCATCACCGGTACTCTGATAAAATACAGGATCTTCATTCCCCACATCATACTGGATTTTGGTGGAGCCAAATTGGTTGGCTCACATCCAAGCAAAACTTTGCCACCAAGCACGACCTGGTAGGAGATTTTTCGAAATTTCCAGAACTGCAATTCCTGAATCGTTTTGATACGCTCGTTCCCTTTCTCTTTGCCGTCTCGATATATGGTTTTGGGGAGTTGCTCAATGCGTACAACCCGAGTTTGGGAACCAGCGGCATGCAAATGTTAATTTGGGGATTCTTTATTTCCACGGTGGTCCTCTTGCATGGAACAAGTACGATTAACTCCTTGTCCCATTTGCTGGGAAATAAACGCTACGACACCCAGGATGAAAGTCGGAATAACCCCATTCTGGCAATGATTACTTTAGGCGAGGGATGGCATAACAACCACCACCACTATGCGTCATCCGCCCGGCAAGGCTTTTTCTGGTGGGAAATTGATATCACGTATTATGGGTTGGTGATGCTCTCCTGGATGGGCCTGGTGTGGGATCTCCGCCCCGTCCCCTCCCAATACCTGTACGCCCACCTCCCCAAAAAAGAAGCGGTGTAAACGATAATTTCTATCTCTATTCCCTACCGGCAACCTCTCATCTCAGAACGAGATTACTCACCTTCTAATAGCCTCATATTTTCCAATCAAAACATGTACACTCCTTTTCAGGAATGTTCTGAAATTACATTTTTTAACTGGCTTCATTTTCTTAGATTTGAAAAGTATGAGAGTATTTTCAATTTGGAAAAAATGAATTTTTCATTTAATCCTATTTACAAATTCTCTGCTAGATTTTTTTCATCCCTACCTAAATCCTCTTTCACTCCTTTCAAAAAATTTTCCTACTGAAAAGAATATAATTAAGTCACTTTAGGTAAGAAAAACTAAAAAAAATACTTTAAGTATTAATTTAATATATTCACATACTCTATTGTTTATAAATATATTTTCTTATCTATACTCAGGATGCTCACAGACAATTCACAAGCATTTTTTTACCTTGAACCCCTTTCATACCGACGTCCAATTAAGGTAAGTTACAACCATTCATTTTATTATGCATTGAGAAAAATGAACCAAAAAATTTCCTTGTTTCCCATTCCAAAGTTTTCGCTCATAAACCAGTTTTTTATTATTGACCGTATTTCCGTATTCATCATTTTTTCCTAACCGACAGGTAGGGCCAAGAAAGGCGAGATGGCGTCGTTGGATGTTTTAGTGGTTCGGGATGATTCGCCGTTTTGCCACGGTGGAACCTGTAAGCAAATTTCCAGTTTTCTGGTAGGATCCTTTCCTCAGGCACAGATCTCCTTTCATGATTTTTCGTCGTTCGATCCCCTTCCCTCTTGCTCTCCTGATATTGTGGTCTTTTCAATCCCCTATATCGAGCAACATCCCGAACGTCTCACATTTTTACAACGCCACTATCCAACAACATCTATGTTAGGGTTGCTATGCCCTGCTCCGGGAGAGTCCGTTCATATCGAGCCTTCTCTCTTAAAAAAGTTGGATGACTTTCTCTTTTGTCCCTTTACCTCCACCGATGTGTCCCTACGGGTCTATAAAATCCTGCATGGGAAATGGCAGGCGCGAGAACTCGCCCCACCTCCGGTTACACCCGTCGCTGTTAAAAATGGGACACTTATTGGACATGCCCCGCCGTTTCTCGAGGCAGTCAATAAAGTTTCGCTTCTCGCGAAGTGTGATGCGACGGTCCTTATTTCCGGAGCCACCGGCACGGGGAAGGAACTGTTTGCCCGCGCCATTCATTATCATAGTGCCCGCGGCAGCAATCCCTTTATTCCTCTGAATTGTGGAGCCCTCCCTGATCATTTATTTGAAAATGAAGTATTTGGGCATGCCAAAGGTGCTTTTACTGATGCAGCCACTGAACAATCGGGTTTATTGAAAGAGGCTGAAGGCGGCACCCTTTTTCTCGATGAAGTGGATTCATTGAGTCCCTCGGCGCAAATTAAACTTTTGCGATTCCTCCAAGATCGGGAATATCGCCCTTTAGGTTCCTCTAAAACCCAGCAAGCGGATGTCCGGATTTTGGCCGCCACGAACACCCATCTTCTGCAGCTTGTCCAGGATGGAAAAATTCGTGAGGACTTATACTATCGCTTGAATATTCTCTCTTTACATGTGCCCACATTAGGTGACCGTGTTGAGGATATTCCCATATTGGCGAAGCATTTTTTAACACGCTATTCGAGGTCAACTTCAGCTCCTCAACAATTTACGGAGGACGCACTTCAGAAACTCATGCAGTATCATTGGCCTGGAAATGTGCGGGAACTAGAAGCAATCATTCAACGAACGGTCACGCTAACCTCTGCGTCCTCTATTGGCCCTCATGACCTGGATATTCCAGGGGTGCTTCCCGCTCATGGAATTTTTAAAGACACCCTTCAACATGCGAAAAAGAAATCACTCGAGCAGTTTGAGCGCACGTATTTGACGAAGTTGTTGGCTCAGTATCAGGGGAATATCACTCATGCGGCTCATGCAGCTGGCAAAGAGCGACGCTCATTTCAGCGCCTCCTGCGCAAATATGATCTTGATCGGCGGTCCTTCCAAACTTCCTGTTAAGCTTCCCACACGTCGTGTCTCCAATTCGCTTTTTCTCTTCACCATCCATCGATTTTTCATAAAATTTCTCTTTCCTCCACCGTTAACGCTTTGATTGTTTCTGCGGTTACAGCACCGCATTTACTGCGGAATTTTTGCCTCACCAGATTGCGGTCATTTCTAGGTCATTTAACCCGAGTGTGCACAATCCCGCTGCGGATAATTAGTCGCACCATAAAAATCGGCATGAGAAACTTCTTGAATTTACAACACATCTAAATAATTTTCCTTGGCAACAGTCTTGCTAACTGTGATTAACACCTACTACTAGGAGTATGCGTTGGAAAAAAGATCGTTGCCCCAGGGACCAAAGGAAATCACACGACTCATTTTGGCGTATTTAGTCGATCATCCTGATGCGAAGGATACCGTAGAGGGCATTTTGACTTTTTGGGTGAAGCAACATGATGTCCAAGCCAAAGAGCAGGTGGAAATGGCGCTTGACACATTGGTGAATCATGAGTGGTTGATAAAACGGGAACTGACCTCAGATAAAAAATTTTATGGCATCAATAAACAGGTGCTAGGGGACATCACCTCCTTTTTACAAACCTCGTAATTCCAAACGTAAATACGGATCGTGGCAAATTTTCAAGCAATACATTCTGTTGGATCCTCATTGGTGACTTTTCTTCGGAATGCCTATCCGGAACCCTTGAGGACTGACCACCCTTGCGATTTTCGCCTGTTGTCCTGTGGAGAAATGACCAGCACCGAAGAATTTGGGCCCACCCTTTCCTTATTCCTCTATCGCGTCACCATTAATGAATATCTTCGCAATGTGTGACGCGAGGGGGATTGGTCAGGTAATGCAACCCCTCTTGGACTCGACCTGCACTTTTTGCTCACCGTGTGGGCGGGTACGGCTCTGGCTGAACAATCCCTTTTGGCGTGGGCCATGCATCATTTGTATCGCTATCCACGAATGGATACTTCGTCCCTTTCTCCAGAGGCCAACTGGACTCAAAGCGATATTTTAAAGGTCTTACCTGTGGAATTAAGCAAGGAGGACCTCATGCGGATTTGGGATACGATCGATCCTGCCTATCGGCTAAGCGTCTCATACATTGCCCGTCTGGTCCGGATTGACCCTGATGAGGAAACGCCACAAGCCGTCGGCGCCACCAAATTTGAATGGCAAGAACAGGAGGTGCCCCTTTGACTGTTGAAACTATTACGAATCGAGTGCTTGGGGCTATTCGATTTCTGGATGCCGTCACCATGGTTCCCGTTACCAGACTGCTTTCCGTTGAAGGGACAGGAGTAGGATTCTTTCGTAATCGTCTGGCGGTGTATGTGTTCAAGCATGTTCCAGGATTGGAAAATCATCAACGTGCCTTTGATCAGCCTCCTGTCACCCCAGCACTCAATAGTCTTTCCATTCAAATCCGTGTGAGAGACCCCAAGGGCGAATATCTACCTCGCGTTCGCAGTATTCAACTTCCACGTGATCCGAGTCCCGCCAACGCCACGCAAAGTGATTCGCTGTTCCAACCAATTGATATTCTCCTGTATCCCGCACCGACCGCAAAGATTGCTCCAGGGTGGGCCGTAATTCGTGCTTCGGTAACTGCCCAGGCCACAGGGCAACCCTTATCTGGGGCACTGCTCCGCGTTGAGCGTACCAGTGATGCCACCTATTTAGCTGGGGGCATTTCCGACTCCCGAGGGGAAGCTTTAGTGGCCATACCGGGCATTCCAGTCACGACCTGGGAGGAAGGTTCTGGGCGGGTCCTCACCAATGAAGTAGGGGCCACTCTGCATGTGGTGTTTGATCCCAATGCCGGACAACTTCCTGATCCTGATCAACTTGAGGCCAATAATAGCACGCTGCCTTCTAGTTCAATCTCGGTCGCGTTGGCATCGGGTCGAACATTAACCATCCAAGCTAAGGTGGTTCTGCCGTAAGCATGGAGGGGAACTCACAGGATCTCTGGGATTGGGTTGAGGACGTGAAACTATATGGTCCGACTGCGAAATGCGATGTGGGGGTTACGCTCCGTGACGAACCAGGACAAGATGTCCAATTTTGGAAACTCCGGGGCGTGACCCCCCTTAAATACATTGGACCCACGCTTGCCGCCAAAGGTGGTGGAGATGTGGCCATGGAAGAATTGACCGTATCGATAGAAGGGTTGGAATTGGCAACGGTGTAAGGCTAATAATATGAGTGGATTACTTTTTCTGAATCATCCTCCCATTAATCCCAGCGTCCCTACCAGGACTGATATTGCCTGTTTTGTAGGATTTGTGGCCCGCCGCCCTGGGACTCCCCTCTCTCCATCCATTCAACAATGGTTGGATGAACAGGGTTGGACGGCACCACCTTATCAACGTCCATTGGACACCTTATTGAATCTACCTATTCCCATTGATCGTTGGGATGTCTTTGATCAATTATTTCTTTGGGAACAGCGACCGTTAGATTCTCACGGACAAACAGCCATTACGTATTTGGGCGCCGCGGTTCGATCGTTTTTTACTCAGGGTGGACGGAAATGTTATGTCGTGCGCGTTGGAGATCCCTGGCCCTATTCTACTCCCCGCTCCAATCGTTTACCTCGGATAGCTGACCTTATTCCGGGCTACCCCTCCCAATTTACTCCATCCCCACTAGATCGAGACAGCTGGTTGGGGGTGGGACATATATTTGGTTTGCCGGATGTCTCATTTTTATCTCTTCCCGACCTTTGTGATGTGGTTCAAGACGAGATCTCTCTCACCCCAGTCGATATCCCCACGCCGCCTACTTCCGAACAGTTTGTGGAATGTTCAACGTCGATCCCGATACCCACTTCAGATGGGGCAGCCAAAACCTTCAGGGGCCCCCGATGTCAAGATGCTGGATATCAAGATTGGGCGCGTGCCCTGAACTTGATTATCGAACAACTTATTCGCCACACCCGAGAGGTTCAGCTCCTTGCCGCTGTCCCCATTCCTCAAGAAGACTCCGAAGCTGAAGAAGACTTCCCTGCCTTCTTAACTCGAAGCACCACGGGCCCACTGGCAAGTCACCCGGACCTCCAGCCATTGGGTGTGGCGTCAAATTTTCTTCAACTGGTCTATCCCTGGTTGCGAAGTTCCAGTTCGCGGAATCTTCCTGAACAATTAGAAAGTCCAGAAGGGGTTTTTTCTGGCCTCTTGGCTCGCAATGCGCTCATTCGTGGATCATTTCACAGTGCCGCACGTCTTCCGCTCATCGAAGTCTATGATCTCTTTCCGAGCATACCCAAAAACCAACTCACCCCCCCCCACAAGGCTACCCCACGATCAGTCTAAGTTGGATACCCACATTTCCCTCTTTTACCAATCGCCGGCTGGGTTTTCATTACTCACAGATGTGACGACCAGTCTGAACACTGCTTACCGACCTGGGGGAGTAAATCGTTTGGTATCAGTTATCGTCCGAGCGGCTCGTGAATTGGGAGAAGGCCTCACGTTTGAACCATCCGGTGAACGTCTATGGAGTCTGATGAAAGCTGGGTTAGACACGTTGCTTGGGAATTTACTTCAAATTGGTGCCTTGCATGGTACCCGGCCGGCCGATGCCTTTCAGGTTCGTTGTGATCGAAGCACCATGAGTCAACAGGACCTGGATCAAGGACGAGTGATTGCTGAGGTAAACTTTCAAGCAGCCTACCCGATTGAACAGATCACTATTTTCTTGGGGATGGATGAGGGTGGCCAGGTCTCACTTCTGTCCACCGATTCCACCCCAGCGATGAGCCAATGAGTATGGAATCCTCCCTCTACCCAATTCATGTCTTTCGGTTTCATGTTGAATTCATGGAAACACCACTGGGAAGCAACAAGAGCCCGAAGGATATTATTCTGTGTCACGGTGCCTTTGCAGAATGTACGGGCTTGGAAGCAACCATGGAACCCAAAGTGATCAAAGCTGGTGGGGCTGCGGGAGTACAAGGACTCGGCGGAGCAGATCCCGGTTTTATTTAAGACCCACTCGACACGTATGAAGCCCAAAATGAAATTATCGATGCCGTGAAGGGAGCTGGAAAAGCTCTGAAGCCACTCGCCGATGAAAAAACCCAAGGTGGGATGCCCTTTGGCGCTGGTGTTCAAATTGGGTGGGACCCCACCAAACAAGATTTTACTATTCTCGGTGGGGTTCAAGGGCACTTTTAAACCAACTACCTCTTCTTTGGAAGTTCACATCTCTACACCATTCCAGTAAACTTAAAGCTATTCACATCAATCAACGTGTCTTCCTTATTCCTCAGCAAACACTCATGACATCCAGCAACAATTCGATCCAAGTGTTTACGATATTGCCTCTTTCTTATCTGCCCCTTAACATATTGGTTCATCGTACTAGTCCCAAGCTTCATTTTTTTAAAATGGTCAGGTTATTTGTTACTTCCTCGCAACCAAAATATTTTGTAGAAAAATTTTTAATTTTCTTTGGTATCCTTTAATGAAAGAGCTCATGTTCTTCATTCAAATTTTCTAGATGTTATATGAGCATGACTCTTCCCGAATTATCTGCCGTTATTCAGGAGGTTTCTCCTATTCTGAGGGGAGGAATCATTCAAAAAATCCATCAACCTCTACCCCTGACCCTGACATTGGACATTCGCCAACCTGGATCTTCCTATGCCTTGCTTCTCTCCAGTGAACCCCAAATGGCGCGTATTCATGTCCTCACCCATCCGCTTCCCAACCCGCAATCCCCACCGAACTTCTGTCAGTTTTTACGATCAACGATCCAAGGCGGACGAATTGAATCATTTGAACAAATTCCTAATGATCGAATTCTCAAAATATCTATCCACGCACAAAAACATTATGTTCTCATCGTATCTTTAACTGGCCGAAACTCGAATATCCTTTTGACGGATGAAAATTCATGTATTCTTCGAGCAATCAAATTGGAACAGCATAAAATTGGGACCACTTTCTCTCCACCTTCTCTCAAATTTGGTCCCGCTGTCCCTCCACAAGAACACGTGTCCACTTACCTTAATCCGGCAAATGAACAACACCCGTTTCCCCTTTCCTTACATTTGGAGGAATCCTACCATTCCAAACGACAGGAATTGGAAGCTGAACAAGCCCACCAACAACAACTTTCTGCTGTAAAAAAAGATATCAAAAAAACCCAACGTCTTCTTCTCAGTCTTTCACAGGAACTCGAACGGGTTTCTCGTTTTCGAGAATATGGTCGGTATGGGGAATTATTAAAAAGTCATCTTTCTCATATGCGAACAGGTCAATCGGATATCACGGTTAAAGATTACTACGATCAGACCCTGGCTGAGATCACACTTCCCTTAGACCCCACAAAG
>CAZKRH010000144.1:0-8375 GCA_964555115.1 uncultured Nitrospiraceae bacterium
AGAGAGATCTAGCCTGGAAAAAGACTTCATGGGGAGCGGCATTCAGCACCACCATCTTAATTTCCATGGTTTTGGTTCTCCCCATCTCAAATCGGATATCATCAAGATCTTTCCGAAGCAATTCAACTCGACTCAAGACATTGGCTGGGACGATCTCTTGGCTTGGATCACCCGTGTCACTCACAAGCCGGGAAAAATCAGACTGCAATTCTCCAATGGCCGGAGACGAAACAGACACACACAGCACCCACATGACTATGAACATGCCAAATCGTTTGGGGGGAAAGTTTTGCACGGAGAATCTCCTTCGAAGGTACAATGTCACTTCAGTATGATCGCCTAAACGCCCTTTGCTGAAATAACTCAACCAGACCTGCACGATTATCTGTTATTCACCGGATAGGGTGCAACGATAGGAAAATTCAACCGACCTCTGGCAGGACTCCGAATCAAGACAGGAACCGTGGTCGACGACTACATGATACCCAACGTAAATCGAGTCAGGTTTCTAAAGGCTCAGGAGGAAGATCGCCTTGAAGTTGCGCGCGTCGTCGTTTCTCAAGCACTGGGTGGGGGGGGCGGTCGTTGGGAACACCATAAAAAATCGCAAACAGTACCGGAAGGACAATCATGGTTAACATGGTGGCAAACACTAATCCAAAAATTATGGTCACGGCCATAGCCACAAAGAAGGCATCAAAGACAAGAGGGATCATCCCGAGGGCCGTGGTAGATGCGGCCATGGCTACCGGACGCAAGCGACTGGTTCCGGAATCCACGATGGCCATCAACATTTCTTTTCCCTCACTGAGTTGAAGGTTAATTTCATCAACTAATACGATCGCATTTTTAATCAGCATTCCTGATAAACTCAATACTCCTAGCAGAGACATAAACCCAAAAGGTTGCTTGGCGAGTAATAATCCCACCGTCACTCCAATGACCGCTAACGGAACAATGAGCCAAATTATGAGAGGCTGCCTTAAGGAATTAAACAGCAAAATGGTGATGAGAATCATCGACATGATGAAGACCGGGAGGCTGGCAATTAAAGGACCTTGCGCATTTCGGCTGTCTTCATAATCTCCTCCCCATTCCAATTCATATCCCTCAGGGAGCGCAATGGCTTCTATTTTGGGTTTGAGTCGTTGGAACAACACGGTAGCCGGACCCGAAATAGGATCAGCAAACACGGTGATGGTCCGTTTGCGATCCCGCCTAAAAATAATTTCATCCTCAAAGGTCGTCTCAAATTTAGAGACCACCTGCCTCAAGGGAATCGTCTTTTGCGCAGCAGGGCTCCAGATTTGCAAATTATTGATGCTTTCCACGTTCGTGCGTTCCGCTTCTGGTGCGCGAAGGATAATGGGAAGCAGTAAGTCTCCCTCTCGATAAACCCCCCACTCGAGCTCCTTCGAATCCCTCAAGGATGGCCGTCGCTACATCCTTTCGTTGAATGCCTAACAGATTGGCCTGCTCTTTTGCCAATATCGGTTGTAACACCTTCACCCGTTGTCTCCAATCCGTCCGGATTCCTTTAGCATTGGGATCTTCATTCATAATCGCTAATGCTTGAGTCGAGAGTTTCCGGAGAACTTCCGCATCCTGGCCTTTGAATCGAGCCCGAATTTTCCCGTTGGCCCCGGGACCAAGTTCAAATTTGAAGGCATATGAAAGCGCCCCGGGGTATAGCTCCTCCAAGTCTTTCTCTATTTTAGGAATGAGGAGATCGACCTTTTCGGGGTCATCGACATCAACCAGAAATTGTGCATAGGCACTATTGGATTTCTCAGGTGTATACGTCAGGAGAAAACGCAGCCCCCCCTTTCCAACTAAAGACGTGACGTGCGTCACACCTTCTTGTTGTAGAAGATACTCTTCAATTGAGGCTGCCTCGCGAGTCGTTTTATCGATATGGGTCCCTTGGGGCAACCAAAAATCGATCATAAATTGAGGACGGGTCGAGGGAGGGAAGAAGCTTTGTTTGACAAAGCCAAAGCCCCAGAGCGCTGCCATAAAGAGAGCCAGAACCACACCGACTGTCACCCATCGAAAGCGAATACAACCTCGCAGCAACGCTTTATAACCCTGATAGAAGCCGCCCCCGTAAGGATCGCCTGCTCCTTCCCCTCCGGAAGACTTCAAAAACATGACGCCTAACACGGGAGTGGTTGTGACCGCGGTGACCCAACTCAGCAAAAGGGACACCACGACTACTTGAAATAGTGAGCGACAAAATTCCCCGGTGGAGTCGTCGGATGTCCCGATAGGGGCAAAGGCCAACATCGCGATCAGCGTCGCGCCAAGCAGCGGGACAGCCGTTTGCTGGACTACCTCGGAGGCGGCCTGTACCGCTTTGACCCCTCGTTGAAGTTTCACGAGGATTCCATCAACCACGACTATGGCATTGTCCACAAGCATGCCAAGCGCGATGATAAGGGCTCCAAGGGAAATTCGTTCTAATGCTACCCCCATGGGTTTCAAAAAGATAAAACTTCCGGCAATGGTGATGGCCAGGACAAATCCAATCAACAAGGCGCTCCGGAATCCCATAAAGAAGAGCAGCACCACAATGACGATGGCTACAGCCTGGAGTAAGCTATTGACGAAATTACTAATCGCGACGGTGACCGCCTTGGATTGTAGAGAGATAATTCCCACCTGCATGCCTAGTGGGATCTGAGACTTGAGTTCTTCGGCACGTTTCCCTAGCGCTTCCCCCATGGTTACCACATTTCCCCCGGAGACAGTGGAAATGCCAAGACCAATAGCCACATTCCCATCATAGCGCACCAGACTATCTTGAGGTTCAACGTACCCTCGCCGAACGTTTGCCACATCACGCAGGTAGATTTGTCGATCCGACGTTCCCGTTATCAATATCGACTCAAACTCATTCACCGAATTAATGACTCCCGTTGGCGACACCGTGATAAATTCCGTACCGATTTTGATTCTTCCGGAATCAACGGCTATGTTTTTCTGTTGCAATTCATTGACGATGACACTGGTCGGGATGCCAAGCTGGGCCATTCGGTCCCGGTTGAGTTCAATGTAGATGGCCTCCACCCGTTCTCCGAAGGTATCAATTTTGGCCACGTCCTTCACGAGAAGGAGTTCTTTTCGGTACAGGTCTATTACCTTTTTTATTTCGGCGTAACTGTATTCCGCACCATAGATCGCCATGAAGACCCCATAGACATCACCATAGTCGTCTATGACCAAGGAAGGGCCAGCACCAGGAGGCAAATCCTTTTGGGCGTCATTGACCTTGCGTCGAAGTTCATCCCAGACTTGAGGCAGGGAATTTTTATCATATTGATTTTTGATGGTGACGGTGAGTGTCGATAAGCCCCGATCAGATTTGGACTCGATTTCATCTAGCTGGCCAAGTTGTTGTACAGCCATTTCAAGCTCATCCGTTACCTCTTCTTCTACTTCCGCTGCTGAAGCACCAGGGTAGGGGGTAATCACCAACGCATCTTTAATGGTGAATTCAGGGTCCTCCAATCGGCTCATTTGTTGATAGGCTTGAAGACCTGCCACAAGGAGAACCATGGATAGCGTCAGCGTCCCAATTTTGTTGTTGATGGAAAATTCCGCGATGTTCAAAAGAAATCCTAGTTTTTGAGTTCTTCCAACCGACGAACGGCCATCCCCTCACGTAGGTGATGCACGCCTGTGACCGCAATCCAATTGCCTGTTGTCAAACCAGATTTTACTTCAATTTGATTCTTTCCAGAAAATTCTCCCACTGTGATAGGTCGACGCTGGACGGTCATGGTTTCTGGATTGACCCCCCAGACATATGCCCCACCCCCATCATCAGACGCTATAGCGCTGGCTGGGATCACGAAGCCTCTACGAGCAACGCCGTTTCCCTGTGGAGTGAGAAAGACCCTTGCAGTCATTCCTGGAAAAATCGTTACGTCATTCGGTGGATCAAATCCAAAGGTGACTTCAAACGTTCTTGTATCAGGATCAGCGGTGGTCGCTAATTCCTTGACCCATGCCGGGAATCTTCTATTGGGTATCGATGTGATTTCGAACATAGGTTTGGCGGACTGAGTAAAATCTTTTAAGCGAAGGCCAGGGTTGATATCCACCCAATCTCGCTCTGGCACATTAATCAGGACCTCTAGAGAGGAATTATCTTGGAGGATCAGCACCGGTTCCTTGGCCTGCACAGTTTGAAAATCTTTGACGAGTTTTTTGGCTACCCTCCCGCTAAATGGGGCGATGAGCCTCGTGTCATTGAGGGCCTTTTGCACTTGCCTCACTGTGGCTTTTCTCACTTCAAATTGTCTCTGTTTAACTTGGAGTTCTGACAGGGACGTATTTCTAGCTTCATACAGGGCCGTATAGCGTTGATACTCGGCTTTCGCTTGGCGCAACCGTGCCACCTCCGCATCATAATCCGCTTGAAAGTCTCTTGCATCGAGTTTGGCCAGTATACTTCCTTTTCTGACAGCTTGGCCTTCCTTGACGGGTAAGGACACAATACGGCCAGGGACTTCAAAGGCCATATAGGATTCCTGAGCCGGTGAGATTTTTCCAGGGTATTGCAACGTGGTGGAGGCCGTCTGACCTTCGATGACCATGATTTTGACAGGACGAACCACTTGTTTGGTTTCGACTGGTTCTTCCTCGCAGCCTATGGTGATGAGGCAACACAAACCGAGGAAAATCATGCCCGCTGCCCATGCAGTGCGTGAATTATTCCATTTCCCATGTGCTCTATTTCTCCCGTATTCCGTTGATGCTTGCCTCACTTCATGATCTCCTTGTGCTGAGACGGACAATTCACTTGGGCAAAACCTAGACTAACAGCAGGTAAGGGATTTGACAATTGTTCCCTCTCCTCTCCCATTGAAACTTCTTGAACCTTGTTACAGTCATTCTTGGATATTCCCTAACCACTATTGCGCATTCAACCATTCACTAAAAATAGGTACCGATGTCCGCCATGTAGCCAAGGGAAATAATCGGGGGCCATTGGTGATTTTCAGGAATGGTGACGCCAGGAGTCTTCCGTCTTTTTTTATTTGTAGATAAAGAGATACTATAAAAATCACCTATTCATTTACCATCAGCCGGTTCTGTGACCCACAGATACCCTTTGCCCTGCATACATTGCTTTGGATAAAAACTCCGTCCCGACGTCCGTGAACCGAGCTTATCATTTAAGGTTCCCGGCTGGATCTGAACCGCTGCCAGGTTTTGGCATTCCATATAGTCTTGAGAAGCTTGGCCTTCAGTTGCACCCTCCTTCACCCACCGGCCTTGGGCACAGCTCATCAACAGGATTGTCAATAGGGATACCAGAAACATTTTACACATGGTCATTTCTTTCTTAAAACATTGGTTATTCCCAGAATTGACACAAGGAAATCGTTTTGTTTGTTAAATGTAAAGCGACGGGTTTTCTTACGCAACAAGTATCAAGACCAAATACGTTGTTCTATACAACATCAAGGGGAGCTGAGCACCTCTCACATCAGACCAGGGTCAATTCAGCAAAACTGAGAAATGTGTGTAAAGGAAAGAGCGCTCGTGAAGAGTCCAAACCCTTAGAATGGACTCTTTTGAGTTTTCTGGGATGGCGTGACACCAGCATCAGCAAAAAAGGCGTTCAACCGGTTAAACCACGATTCCCGATCCTCCGCATACAGAAAATAGTCAAACTTGCCCACCGCCCGCTGAATGTTTATCAGATCGATAAGAAAGTCATACACGGCATTGGCCGCGGCCTCATTGGCGGTTAAGGCTGCGTTTTGACTGTTCAAGAGTTTTATAATGTCCACCACGCCACGGGAATATTGATCCAAGACCAGCTTTAAGTTTTTGCGTGAGGCGGTCGCCGCCTCCCGGGACAAGCGAATTCCGGGGAACGATGCAGCCGCCTGAAACATGTTCGCGCGAATGCGTTCCTCCACTCGACCGATGGTGGCCTCTCGGAATAAACGGAGTCGTCGGAGTTCTTCGCTCGCCTTCGATTCCGTGGCTTCTTTACTTCCTCCACTGAACAAGGGGAAGGTCAACCCCAGACCCACGGACCATTGCGTTTTATCTTGGGCCGCCCCTAATGTCACCGCGGCAGCGGGTGCGCTTTGTCCGGCCCCAGCTCCCGCAAATCGCTGATCCACATCGGCATTGAATGCCACTTCAGGAGCCCAGTAGGCTCGCTGCGCATTCAAAAGGATCCGTTCCTGGGCTGAAATTAAGGCATTGAGCTGGCGAACTTCTGGCGAGACGTTCAGCCCTTCCCCCACTTGAAAATCCCGAAATAGTCCAAAGTGTAAGGGGTTATCAATATAGTTAAACAGGCGATCCAATTGGTCAAACAACAGGGGATCAAATAAACTCGTCTCCATCGTGCGGAACGGCTCTTCAAGCGGACGATGGAGGATCCGATTCAGGGCAACTCGTGTTTGCTTGGTCAGGGCCTGCACATCGAGGACGGCAATCCGGCCATTGGCAATCTCACTTTCCCATCGAAAGACCTCGTCTCGGGAAGCCGACCCCACTGATTCCCGAACACGCGCCAATTCGAGATTGGAGCGGGTCAACTTCAAGTTGTCCTTTTGGATACGAGTTGAGGTATCTGCCCGGAGGACATTCAGATAGGCTTCGGCGGAATCCCGCATCACATCCAATCGCAATTCGTTCCGTCGGGCTTCTCTGGAGAGTTGGCGCCTTTCCTGGACGGTAAAATTGGTCCACGCCTTATCGGAGTACAAGAGTTGGGAGACTCCCCCTGTGGCCCTTGCATGACGTTGAGGATTCACACCAAACGAAGATTCGGCTCGATCCTTATCAATGATGGTGGCTTGACTGCCTATATCGACTTGAGGCAACAGAGATGATCGCGCATTTCGGACATCCGCAAACCCCCCGGCCACTAGCCGATCCGCTGCCGCTAAATCAAGATTCACCGTCACCGCTTCACGAATCACGGAATACAAGGAGATGTGCCGGTTCACTTCTTCCACCTCTTCATTGATTAAATCGGCTTCTGTCAACACACGAAACGTGGGAAATTTCTGCAATGCCCTGGCCGTCGCCATGTTGATGGTCAGGCGTTCTCCTGTGGAAAACGCCACACTGAGATTTCCTGCGTTTTCCCCTAACAATATCCGATGAATATTCACCGCCACTCTTCTGGCTAATCGCTGGGTATCGGTCTTTGGAGCCAAACAGGCATAAATGCCTCGCTCCACCTCTTCGCGTCCAAATAGTGAAAAACTCGGTAATCGCCGATCGATCAACCCCGTCACCAAGGCATCAAACTCGGAAAGGGGCAATTGCAGCAGTGGAGTAATAAACACCGCTTCTGTCCCTTCCGGTAATGCCGCGAAAGCGGATTCGACATAGGTTCCTACTGGAACAATGGCAATCTTGATCCCTAATTTTTTCGCCGTTCGATCAGCCTTTTCCTGAAGGACGGGAAAGGCCTCCATGACTCCCTCATCAATGAACAACCCAAGCTGGGTGAACGGGATGATTTCTTTAAAGGCTTGGACATCCCGTTCAAAACTTTTAAAACTGGCGAGGTAATTGACATTTCTTACTCCGCTCGTTCCTTTCCAAAGCGGTAATTCTTGTAATTGTCGATCAATCACAAAGGGGGCAATCACAGGTTTAGGGGGATTCTTCCGAGTGGCGAGTTCATGAGAAGACATCACTCCTAGTCCGATGACCATATCCACGGTGGGATCTGCTAATAAATAATCAATTGCTTTCTTGACACCCACACCGGACCATTTTCCATGAACCTGTTTGCTCTTGGGAAACCGCACATCGAAATCGCTTTGGGTCAATGACAAGATTTCTGTGGGAAACACCTTGCTTGAAAAGATTTTCCCCCATCCATGGTGTTGGGAGGGACCATCGGAGACAATCCCAATACGGACAATTGGAAGATTTTTTGCGGCTTCGACTTGAGGAATACAATGGAGGGAGAGAAAGGTGACACCCATCATGAGGATAATGCTAACCTGCCTAATCATCCTCATGACACCACCCAACAAATGTACACAATTGAACAAAAGGCTTTCTTCACGAGATTTGACCAATGAAGAGATATCTCGTTTCGGAAATTCTAGGTGATATTACTGAATATTGGGGAAAAGCCTGCTTATCTATACAATATATAGTAGTTCTTAGCAAATTATATTTAAGGCTCCGTGAGGGAAACGTTTCCTTAGAAATAGATTTTTGAGCAATTTCTTTTTACCAAAATGGCGGTCGGTTTTATCGGTTTCACCGGAATAAGTTTCTTTAACCCGAATTTGGCAGTTCATATTTTCAGGACATTCAATAACGCAAATCCAGCAGTGGTTTTCTATTGAAAAATAAGGCCTAGGCATAGTTCA
>CAZKRH010000145.1:0-7613 GCA_964555115.1 uncultured Nitrospiraceae bacterium
TACGAGTAAACCTCAATAATGGCGTCGCAACTACTCAGGGTGATGTAAATTTTAATAGTAATACTTTATTAGCGTATGGGTATAGTAAAGGCCTCATTTCTTTAAGATTTACTCAAGATATTAGTAATGGAAGCGGGCTGGCGGCTTCGGCCACTCTCACCCAGAACGCGGTGGGGCAATTCACGAGAAGTTTTGGGAGAGATCTTTTGGGATTTTTACTTTTTGGGTATGGCCGCAATGAATCCCTGTCTGGAAATGCCATCAATTTAACGACCTATCAAGTGCGAACGGGCTTTAGTCTCGGCATACTTTCCTGGTTAAGTGGTTTTGCCACGTATTCCTATGTTAATCAGGATTCAAGTGGGATCGCAAGCACTGGTATCACGGCCCAAAGTAACCAAGTGTTTCTTGGTGTGACTGCTGTGGCCGATACCTTGCGTCCTTTCAAATAAATTCTCTTCCTTCTTTCATATTTCTCCTCCTCACAGTAATGAATTCCAAACTGTGCTCGCATGGATATCAGGGGGCATCCTTACACGTATTGTTGACTCGTTAATTTTTCCTTTGACGTTCGCATTCATTCCTTTCCCACCCACTCATCTACTTAGATTCTTAATAGCTCGTTTTGAGGGGCTAGTCTTCTCCAAACTCGCCTAGGAACGGGGAAATCCCATGAATAATTCAATCGCTCTTTCGATTGTCGTCCCTGTATTTAATGAGGAGGAGAATATTTTCCTTCTGTATGAAAGAATTCGAGAGGTGTGTGACTCCCTCCAGCATACTTGTGAAATTATATTTATTGATGATGGTAGTAAGGATCACACCTTCAATCTTCTCACGAAAGTTCATCAACAAGATTCACGAGTCAGGGTCATTCAATTTCGTAAGAATTATGGACAAACTCCAGCCATGGCTGCTGGATTTCGGGCGGCAAGAGGAAAGATTATTGTCAGTATGGATGGAGATCTTCAGAACGATCCGAAGGATATACCGCGGTTACTCGAAAAATTAGAGGAAGGGTATGATTTGGTGTGTGGCTGGCGGAAAGATCGAAAAGATAAACTGATTTCTCGAAAAATTCCTTCAAAAATTGCGAATTGGCTCATCAGTATAATTACGGGTGTTCCTATCCATGATAACGGATGTTCCCTGAAAGCCTACCGCAAGGAGGTTATCAAGCAAGTTTCCTTGTACTCTGAGTTGCATCGGTTTATTCCGGCAATGGCGACCTTGGCTGGTGCCAGAATCACTGAAATTGTCGTGACCCACCATGCTCGCCAATTTGGAACCAGTAAGTATGGGATTTCCCGAGCCTGGCGAGTATTTCTCGATCTGTTTCTCATTAAAATGCTGACTGGATTTTCCGAAAACCCTTTGTTGTGGTTTGGACTATTTGGCATTCCTGTTGGGTTGTGGGGCACCCTGTGTTTTAGTTGGCTTCTGTTCTCTTATATCCCCGGATATATTATTCCCAGCATTGGTGTATTGCTGTTGTGTCTCGCCAGTCACCTCATCGTCATGGGAGTTTTGGGTGAAATCGTTTTACATACTGGAGACTTTCGCCCCTATAAAATGAAGGCTCGTACTGCCATTAAAGTCATTGGAGCGAGGGACCGAGGTTAGATGAAACTGTCTGAAGAGACAGAAGGTCATGTTCTTTTCAGTTACGAACAGATGTTTGGTGTTTATAGAGGTTGGGAGCTTAGTTCTTCTGAGTAATCAGGAGTCCACCCAATAATTTTGCACCCCCAAATGAAGCCCATTGACCTAGAGTAAATCCTTTATGACTCCAATTGCCCATGTAGATCAAAAAACCATTGCTTCTGTTGGACAACATCCCGCGACTCGTATCGCTGTGTCCGTGGTTGTGCCTGTTACGGAATATTGCTCCGATTTAACCGAGCTGTATGCACAGTATTCGACAATTCTGAGTCGGGGTGGCTATACCTTTGAATTTGTGTTTGTCATTGATAGCAAGTGGGAGTATGTCGCGGAAGGTTTTCATGCTCTTATAGATGGTGGAGCTCCCATTCAGCTTGTCATGTTTTCCCGCTGTTTTGGGGAATCCACCGCACTGATGGTCGGTTTTGAACAAGCACAGGGCGAAGTGGTGGTTACCATCCCCGCGTATGGACAAACCGTACCTGAAGGGATTGTTCAGGTGCTGAATACGTTGGCGGAAGGCTATGATCTGGTCGTGACACGTCGTTGGCCAAGGAGAGATTCTTTTGTTAACCGGATTCAAACCAAGGGCTTTCATCTGGTGACAGGATTTCTGACGGGGGTGCATTTTCAAGATTCGAGTTGTGGGTTAAAAGGATTAACCAAGCGTGTTATTCGAGAGTTACAACTCTATGGGGACTTGCACCGATTTATCCCTTTTCTCGCTTACCAAAAGGGGTTTCGAATCGTCGAAATTGATGTACAGCAAGACCCCGCCAATAGCAAAACTCGGATATATCGACCAGGAGTCTATCTCCGTCGAATGCTTGATATTTTGACTCTCGCCTTTCTGTTTAAATTTACCAAAAAACCGTTGCGCTTTTTTGGACTTATAGGTGGCGGGTTATTTGCCAGTGGTTCGCTTCTCACATTTTCGCTTGGTGTCCAAAAACTGTTGGGATGGACGGCTCTTTCCGATCGTCCCCTTCTCCTTTTAGGTGTGTTGCTAATGGTTCTTGGAGTGCAAACTGGGTCGATTGGGTTATTAGGGGAAATCATTGTGTTTACCCATGCCCGAAAATTAAAAGAATACTCAGTTGAGCGTATTCTTCGATAATTCAAGTCTAAATTGGAATCAAGGGACATGATGCAAACCCTAGAAGTGGTTCATGGGAAATCTGGTTCTTCTATCCTATCCCATGAGGGGATCCAGACTAGACTGTGTGATTTTGAAGCCGGGGAAGATCGGGTCTGGGATGATTACGTCAGGAGAATCCCCGGTGGGCAGTATGGCTTACTCAGTGGATGGAAGCGGGTTGTTGAACATACCTATGGGCATCGTGGGTTCTATTTATGGGCACTTGAAGGTGACACAGTTCGGGGTGTGCTTCCTCTCATCTTTATGAACAGTATGGTATTCGGTCGGTCCCTTGTTTCCCTCCCATTTTTGGATCTGGGTGGGATTCAAGCAGATGATGAAGGTATTGCCCACATCTTAATGAAGGCGTGCCAGGAGTTGTCATCGATGGTGGGGGCGAAGGTTATTGAATTGCGCCACGGAGCCTCCAGCCTTCTTGATCTTCCCATACAGGGATCAAAGGTTATGATGATGTTACCGCTACAGTCCGATTCGCAAGCCATGTGGACGGGATTTGATGGGAAACTGCGAAATCAAATTCGAAAGGCCATGAAATCGGATTTAACCGTTCATTGGACAGGAGCAGAGGGGTTTCAAAAATTTTATAATGTCTTCGCTCCTAATATGAAAGATCTTGGTTCTCCTGTTCATAGCCAGAAGTTTTTTCTTGAGATCTTTCAGGCGTTTCCTGATGACACCAGTCTCTTGCTCGTTGAAAAAGACCATCAAACGATTGGTGGGGCTTTTTGTGTAAAGTTTCAAGATACCTTCTCCATTCCCTGGGCCTCGTCGTTAGGAGCCTTTCGGTCCTTATGCCCCAATAACCTCTTGTATTGGGAGGCCATTCGTTGGAGTTGTGAGCATGGGTATCAATGGTTTGATTTTGGGCGCTCGACGCGTGGGGCAGGGACCTACAAATTTAAAAAACAATGGGGAGCGCAGGAATCAATCCTGCATTGGCAGTGTGTAGGTAAAGATGCCAATGCCTCCCTTGTGCAGAATGACAATGCAAAACTTCAATGGGTGATGGATATGTGGAAACGACTGCCACTGCCATTAGCGAATTTTCTAGGACCTTTGTTACGGGGGCAATTGAGTAACTAATGAAAGTGTTACATGTGGTAGGAACAAGACCAAATTTTACAAAAATTGCGCCGATAATGGATGCGATGAAGGGGCATTCCCAGATCCAACAAATATTAGTGCACACGGGGCAGCATTATGATGATGCGTTGTCGCAGGTGTTTTTTGATCAATTGGGTATTCCCAAGCCAGATATCAATATTGGGGTGGGATCCTCATCTCATGGAAAACAAACAGGCCAGATGATGATCGAGTTGGAACCACTGTTTCTGGAACAACAGCCTGATTGGGTCTTAGTGGTGGGGGATGTCAACTCTACGTTGGCAGCAACCATAACAGCAAGCAAATTGGGAATTCGTGTTGCTCACGTGGAGGCAGGACTTCGAAGTTTTGATCGAAGTATGCCCGAAGAAATTAATCGATTGGCGACTGATGTGTTAGCCGATTTGCTCTTTACGACTGAGAAAAGCGGAAACATTAATCTTCGAAACGAAGGTATCCCTGACGAGAAAATCATTTTTGTGGGAAATGTCATGATTGATACTTTGCTGAAATGTCGGCAACGGGCATTGACCTCTGATATTTTATCCCGCTTGCAATTGACACCAGGAGCCTATGCCTTAGTGACTCTTCATCGACCAAGTAGTGTGGATGATCCCAGCCGTTTGCAGCGATTAATTAAGACCTTAAATGAGATTGCCAAAGATATTCCGGTGATCTTCCCCTGTCATCCTCGAACCATGAATCGGTTACATATAGCGGGGTTGGATCAGGAAGTTACGGTTCATGGTGCCACATCATCTCAAGGAGAAAAGGACCGGATCGTACTACTCGATCCCTTGGGGTATCTCGATTTTCTGGCCCTGATGGCGCAAGCCAAATGTGTGTTTACAGATTCTGGGGGTATTCAAGAGGAAACAACGATTTTGGGTGTTCCGTGTTTGACCATGCGCGAAAATACTGAACGGCCTGTCACGGTTGAGGAAGGCACCAATATCTTGGTGGGGTATTCCGAAGACCGGATTGTACGTGAGGTACAAAAAATAATGGCCGGTAAGGGAAAAACAGGTCGTATCCCTGATTTATGGGATGGCAAAGCGGCAACACGAATTGTAGAGGCGATGTGTTAACTATGTTCGTTGCAGAAATGGTGTTCTGGGGGAGTCTGGTGATGCTGTGTTACCTGTTTGTAGGGTATCCAGTCCTCGCTTTGACTATGGGCGTCGTGAGACAGAAGCGACATAGAGTGGATGATTCGTTTCGCCCAACCGTGACGTTCATCATTTCTGCCTACAATGAAGAAAAAGATATCCGCGAAAAACTTGAGAACACTTGTCACTTGCAATATCCAAAAGACAAGCTTGAGGTGTTGGTTATTTCAGATGCCTCCTCTGATCAGACTGATGCCATTGTACGGGAATATGAACATGAAGGAATCAGTCTCCGGCGAATGGCCGAAAGAGGTGGAAAAACAGTGGGACTCAATGCGGTTGTGCCATCGGCAACAGGCGAGTTTATTGTGTTTTCCGATGCCAATGCGATTTATCAACCTGATGCCATTGAAAAGTTAGTTCGGAATTTTTGTGATCCTGCCATTGGATGTGTCACGGGGGACTCACAATATATCAATGTGGAAGATTCGAGTGCAGGGAAGAGTGAAAAAACCTATTGGGATTACGATCGGCTCCTGAAAGTGAAAGAAAGTCGGTCTGGATCTATGGTGGGGTCGGATGGGGCAATTTTTGCTATTCGAAAAGAACTGTATGCTCCACTGCGTCCTGAAGACATCAATGATTTCGTGTTGCCTTTGCTGATTGTCAGTCTGGGATACCGGTGCATTTTTGAACCAGAGGCTGTATGCGAAGAAGGTGGAACCAGTCATTGGCGTGAGGAATTTCGGAGAAAAATTCGTGTAGTGAATAGAAGCTGGGCTGGACTCTGGCGAGTCAAGCAACTGCTCAATCCGTTTCGGTATGGATGGTTTGCTATTCAATTATTTTCCCACAAGCTGTTACGGTGGCTCACTCCTCTTTTCCTTTTTAGCTTATTGGTCTCATCCATGTCGCTGATTTCTGTTAGCTCCTTCTATTTGGTGATGGCTTTTGCTCAGCTGGGTGGGTACACCATTGGAATTTTGGGGATGGCATCTGAAAAATTGAGTAACTCTAATCGATTGGTGTCTGTGGGAGCCTATTTTTTGCTGGTGAATGTAGCCTCCGTGTTGGGGATTATTAAAGGGCTTCGCGGGAATACCATTACGATTTGGAATCCTGAACGACAAAACGAACAGCCAGTCCTTCAAGAAGATAGGACAGGGATATTTCACTGGACGTTATTGTTGGCCTTGGGCGGGGGGCTAGTCGCCAGCATCGTCATGTGGCCAGAAACAGCATTTTGGACAGCAGGTTTTGCCTTAATGTATGTGTATATCGGCTATCCCCTGTTATCTCGAGTGTTGGCTCTGTGCTTTGGGAAGCCTTGGAAAAAGGAGGACATCATTCCTCCGGTAACGTTGCTCATTGTGGCATACAATGAGGAAGACATTATTGAAGATAAAATCAAAAATTCCTTGTCCTTGAATTATCCATCGGAACAACTAACCATTATGGTGTGTTCCGATGGGTCAACAGATGAAACCAATGCTATTCTTTCACGATACCAAGACAAGGGGATTACCGCTCATATTTTTCCCGTACGTTCGGGGAAAATGTCGGTGATCAATCAGGTGGTCCCACATATTAATACCGATATTGTGGTGTTTTCTGATGCGAATACCATGTATATGTCTGATGCGATATTAAAACTTGTGAGAAGTTTTGCAGATGAGAATGTAGGAGCAGTAAGTGGAAAGGTCAATTTAATTGATGCCAATCATAACCATGGATTTTCTGAAAAACTGTATTGGAAATATGAATGGCTCATTCATAAAACAGAAAGCACGATGCGATCTCAAATAGGTGTTGATGGGGCCATGTATGCCATACGACGTGAATTATTTCTTGGAGCCATGAACAATGTGGTCAATGATGACCTGGTTATTGGACTGAAAGTGGCTATGCAAGGGAAACGGGTAGTATTTGAAGGAGAAGCCATTGGATACGAATCATCTGAGCAATCTCTCAAAGGCGAATTTCAGCGGCGGGTACGAATTACAGCAGGAGCTGTGCAGAGTATCCTGAACCGTGAGGTTCTTCCAGGGCGTAATCAAATCTTTCTATTTTTCCAATTCTTTTCTCACAAAGTATTGCGGTGGGCTGCGCCGCTGGCTCTTCTCTGTGTATTTTTATCCTGTATCATGCTCGTCCAAGAACCTTATTATCGATTAGCCTTTATTGGCCAGACGTTGTTTTATTCTCTGGGCTTGTTGGGGTACTTGATTCGATCCACCACATCCTGGTTTTCTGTACCCATGTATTTTTGTGCGATGAATCTTGCGGTAGGCGTTGGTTTGATCTGGGGCTGTTTATCCCGTCAACAAGGCACCTGGGATAGACTGGAGAAACGTCGATGGGCATTGTAATACGAGAAGCAGATTTAATTAAAGAACGTGAGACGATTCTCAGTACGTTGAACGAGAACCGGAAACGGAAAAGGGATTTCAACCGGTACGACTGGCTCTATTTGAATAATCCTTTTGGCCAAGCCAAAGCGTGGTTGGCGGTGTGTGATCAAACTGGGGATATTGCTGGTGTGACGGCGGTGTTTCCTCGCCTCATGGATGTTGAGGGGC
>CAZKRH010000146.1:0-2057 GCA_964555115.1 uncultured Nitrospiraceae bacterium
GGCCGATCGAGTTGCGATTTTGGAAGATGGCCGCCTGTCGCAATGCAATACCCCGGAGATTATTTATCACCTTCCTGCTTCTCCCTCCATTGCGGAATTTGTGGGGCAGGCGGATTTTATTACCGGAGTGGTGGAAGAAGAGGGGGTTCACACCGAGATTGGCACCTTCCCTCCTTCACTCCATTACCAAGGAGCCACCACCGTCTTGGTGATGGTTCGTCCTGATGATGTTCAGCTGCGGCCCCATGATCAGGCGCACGCTCGTATCGAAGCACGCTTGTTCCGGGGATCTGAAAATTTGTACACCATTCGGCTTGCTTCAGGACAGTTGGTCCACTGTCATGATACCTCGACACAAGTGTATCCACCTGGCACGAAGGTGGAATTAACGGTTATTGCCACACATACTGTCTTATTTGAACAACCTCCAGCCTCATAGGGCTGTTGAACAAGTGCGCCAGCCAAACCATTCGCCGTGTTTCACCACGGCAGAGGAGGTTCTTTTGTTTCGGCAAAAGAACCCAAAACCATTTTCGCCCAGCCTGGCCAAAAAATTCTATTTCCGGCTCACAGAATCCGGCGGCTGCGCAACTCGCTGCGCTCAAACAGTGCTCGCCAAGTTGCCGGATGAAGATTCGCCTCGAGGCCAGACCGAGGACGAGAGCATACTAGCCAGAAGCTACATGAACCCGCTTTTAAGGAGGATGGGCAAAACCCAGTGAACAATTCTGCGAAACGGGCCTTATTGAACTCTATCTACCTGCTACTTAATTACCTCACCCTAGTTCCATGCTCTTTCTTTTCTTTTTTTCTCTCGTAGAGGGTTTTCTTAATCCCCCCGTTGCCCTACAATCATTACAGATTCCTGGCAGATACCGAATCCGGGAATGAGGACGCCGTTGTCTCACGTCCTTTCACCATGACCTGGCCCTCCCAATCATTCGCTTCAATTGTGATTGGGGGTTATAATATTGGGACATGGGCACCGACAGAATCACCTGATCATTTTCCATTAGACATGACATAATTTTTACACTGATTTCATGGAGGAGAAGATTATGACCCAACGACGACTGCGTTCTTCAACCTGGGTACGTACCTGTGTACTCGGATCAGCCTTAACCTTAGCCATGGGCATGCCTGCTTGGGCTGTGACTGCGGGTTTTGATCATGGAACAGCCCATGGTGAATCCCCTCATCAAGGACAAAGTGTATCGGGCCATGGCAAGAGTTTCTCTGGTGCCCAAGAAAAAGGTTATCAGGGTTCCGGAGTCCATGGAGTTAGTGCCCACCATGGCGCCAAGGGAATGCATAGTGGATCAGGTACGCATGGTGGTTCCTCTCGACACATGGGAGGCCATCAAAGCGCCACCAAATTTATTGATCATATTTTGAAATTTAAAGATGGCATGGCCATTACTGATCAACAAGAATCACAGCTCAACACGATTAAGATCGCTTACAAAAGAAATCGGATCAAAATGAAAGCTGACGTTGAGTTGGCCAATCTGGACCTGCATGAAGTGTTAAAAGATGAGGACGCCGATCTTTCAGGTATCGAAACCAAACTCAAACAAGTCCATGCCCTCAAAGCGGGTCTCTATATGGCATCCATTAAAGCCAAACGAGACGCGAAGGGTGTCTTGACTCCAGAACAACGAAGTCGGATGAAAGCGGTTCACGATCGGATTAAGACCCATGGGTCGAACATGAAGTCAGGATATTCAAAAAAATACAAACAACATTCCAAACTAGAGGGGAAGGGGTCGTATTAACCCCGTCCAAAACCGATCCAGAAAAAAAGGGGCCGCTTAGGCCCCTTTTTTTATCTGCTTTTTCCATCCCAGCATTTATCGGAAAGAAACACCTTCTTCCCACATCAGTCGGGGTTGAAGACCAGACGACACCCACACCCTTCCATCTTCGCCAACGATCACTCCCTCAACATCAGGCAAACGCTCTAACAGGGCTAATCCATCTTTTGGTCCCATCACAAAAATTCCCGTGTCGAGTCCATCAGCCCACACGCCCTCCTTGGCTACGACCGTGACACTTTG
>CAZKRH010000147.1:0-8522 GCA_964555115.1 uncultured Nitrospiraceae bacterium
CCAGGTCACGATTGAAAAACTGTAGTCAGAGTTGCGACAACAGAGATTCTTGCATCACGGGGATAGGGTCGTGGCACTCAGCGGACAGAACAAAAAGATAGAGTAGGGGTCATTGATGAAACCAGAAAGCTCCACCAAAAAATTTCTAGATGCCGTCTTCTTTCGGGAAATTTGGAAGGCGATGAAGGTGACGTTTAAACACATGTTTCATCGACCGATGACCTTTGAGTATCCACGGGAAAAACGCATCATTCCGGATGCGCATCGTGGAGCCTTAGGCCTCCTACGATATGATGATGGGAAGGAACGGTGTGTGGGGTGTGATTTATGTGAAGTGGCGTGTCCCTCCCGTTGCATTAAAGTGATTAGTGAACAAGACAAATCTCTTCCCTTAGAGCGCTATGCGACCGAATTTTATATTGATATTACGAAATGCGTGTTTTGCGGCTACTGTGTGGAAGCCTGCCCAGTCAATGCCTTAGCCATGACGAAAATGTACGAATATTCCACGCATGACAAACGAACCCTCATGTTTGACAAAAAACGGCTCTACGAAATTGGTGATCAGCATATGGACGATGCCAAAAAATATTTATATGCCCATAATCAAGAAAAAGAGGGTGAGGAGAGCCGTGCCTACCGTTATCAATTTCCGCAACCAGTACAAATTTCAAAAGATTCCTGACGTGCGATCATGATGTACCTTTTGTTTGGGTACTTTGCCGCCGTCAGTATCGTGGCAGGGGTCATGACCGTGGCCTTGAGAAGTCCGGTGCATTGTGGAATGGCCCTGCTCACGTTGCTGTTGCATGTGGCGGGGTTGTTTGTGCTCCTGAATGCAGAATTTCTGTTTGGGGTGCAAATCATCGTGTATGCCGGAGCCATCTTGATTCTGTATCTCTTTGTCCTCATGTTGTTGAATTTGAAAACAGAAGAACAATATTTTCATAAGAAATTTGCGTTCCTGTTGTTTGCTGGAATCGGTATTTTATGTGAAGTGCTCGCCTTGATTGTGATGTCGCCGTTTGATGGAGCCAAAGGAACGGCCACCCCTGGGGTGGTGTTGGAAACAGGTCCAAGTCATGCTGTGGGGATCACGATGTTTAGCGAGTACCTGTTGTTGTTTGAAATCGTGGGGGTGTTTTTGTTGGGGGCCGTTATTGGGGCCATTGTGTTAACCAAGACCCCTTCCTCCATTGGGGAGAAAACAGATCAATCCGTTTCGTAAAGCCAATTGATGATACCGTTATCCGCATACGTCGCCGTCAGTGCCATCTTGTTTATGACAGGACTCATTGGTGTGCTGATCCGTCGAAATTTTATCATCGTGCTGATGTCGGTGGAGATTATGCTCAATGCGGCCAATATTAATTTAGTGGCCTTTTCGCATTATCTCGATTCCATGGCTGGCCAAATGGCGGCCTTGTTTGTGATTGCCATTGCGGCCGGAGAAGCGGCGATCGGTTTGGCAATCATCATTGTGGTGTTTCGTGGCAAGATTGCCACCAATGTCGATCAGATTAATATCTTAAAGTGGTAGCGTGTCAGATTTACTTGTCATCCTCATTCCTGTCTTCCCGTTAATTGCGGTCTTAGTCAATGGCCTCTTAGGCCATCGCTATTCCCATGACCTGGCTGGGCGGATTGGTTTTGGCTCAGTCGGGCTCTCCTTCCTGTGTGCCTTAGGGGTATTTGGCGACATGGTATCCACTGGCCAGACCCGAGAGGTGATTGTCTACAGTTGGATTTTTGGTGGAGATCTCATGGTCAATATGGGCTTCCTTATTGATCAGCTGACCACCATTATGCTCCTCGTCATTACCGGCGTGGGATTCCTCATTCATGTCTATTCCGTGGGCTATATGCATGGGGAGAAAGGGTTCACCAGATTTTTTGTCTACATGAACCTCTTCATGGTCTCCATGCTGTTGTTGGTCATGGGGAACAATTATCTCGTGCTCTTTATTGGCTGGGAAGGCGTCGGCCTCTGTTCGTATTTATTGATTGGCTACTACTATGAAAAAGTTTCAGCAGCCAAAGCGGCCAGCAAAGCCTTTGTGGTGAATCGTATCGGAGATGCCGGCTTTTTGATGGCCGTGTTCCTCATCTTCACCAATTTTCATTCCTTAGACTATTCCCAAGTGTTCACGCATGTGGATCAATTGTCCACGGGAATGGCCACGGCCATTGCCCTGTGTTTGTTGGTCGGCGCCATTGGGAAATCGGCGCAACTTCCACTCTACACCTGGCTGCCCGATGCCATGGAAGGTCCCACTCCAGTGAGCGCGCTTATTCATGCTGCAACCATGGTGACGGCTGGGGTATACATGGTGGTGCGCAACCATGTGATATTTGATATGTCGCCCGTGGCCATGGGAACGGTAGCATGGATGGGTGGGGCCACAGCGTTGTTCGCGGCAACCATTGGGCTGGTCCAAAACGATATTAAGCGTGTGCTCGCCTATTCGACGGTGAGCCAATTGGGATACATGTTTTTGGCATGTGGCATTGGAGCGTATTCAGTAGCTATTTTCCACTTAATGACCCATGCGTTTTTCAAAGCCCTCCTCTTCTTGTCAGCCGGCGCCGTCATTCATTCATTGGGTGGTGAACAAGATATTCGAAAAATGGGCGGGCTCTACAACAAAATTCCTATGACGCACAAAGTATTTCTGATAGGCACGGTCGCTATCGCGGGGATTCCTCCGTTGGCGGGATTTTGGAGTAAGGATGAAATTATGGCCCATGCCTTTATTCAGGGGGATTACAGCCTGTATCTCATTGCCGTTATCGGCGCATTTCTGACGTCCTTCTATATGTTCAGGCTGACCTATCTCACCTTTTATGGAAACTCTCGTGTGGATCCAGAGGTGGAACATCATATTCATGAATCACCAAAAATCATGACCGTGCCCTTGATGATCTTGGCCGGATTAGCGGTTGTTGGTGGGTTTGTAGGAGTGCCGCCTGAACATGGATGGTTCCAGGGGTATCTTGCCCCTGTGGCGACGCAAATTGGAGTGGTCCCACATGAAGTGAGTATTGGTTTGTTAGTGGGGCTCGGGTTCTTTGCGACGGTGATTGCCTTAAGCGGGCTCGCACTGGCGCATTATCTGTATAAGGTTGTGCCCAATGCCGCTGACCAAATGGCCACCAAAATGCCCAGGGCCTACACCACCTTACTCAATAAATATTATGTCGACGAGCTGTATGACAAGGTGATTGTGGAGCCCTGCAAGAAACTCGGCATGCTGTGGGATTGGTTGGATCGACATATCTTGGATGAAATTGTGCGAGGCATTTGTCATATGACGGACGTGGCCGCCGCGGCAATTACCTGGACGGAAAAACATGTCATCTATGCCGGCTTGAATGTCATCGGGTATGGAAATCATCTGACGGCCTGGGCCTGGCGAAAACTACAAACGGGGATGGTGCATCATTATGCGGCGGTGATCGTGGTGGGCTTATTCTTACTGGTGCATTTTATTCTTATATGGGTCACAGGCAGCTCCGTATTGTGAATGATCGAAGAGAAACGTAACGACCTATGCTTGAAGAATTAACTTTTGGGTTCCCCATTCTGTCAGTCTTGATCTTTCTCCCGTTTTTGGGTGCGGTCTTGCTGTGGGTACAGAAAGATGCGGACCTCATTCGCAAATCCGCCCTCGGCATAGCGGTCCTGGAATTTGCCATTGCCACCCTCGTGTTGTTGCGGTTTATTCCGGACACGGCAGCCATGCAGTTTACTGAGCGAATGAATTGGGTGCCGTCCTTAGGGATTAGCTATCACCTGGGTGTGGATGGGATTAGCATTTTGTTTGTGGGCCTTTCAGCTTTTCTGATGGTCTTGATTGTGTTGTATTCATGGGATGCGGTTCACGAAAATATTAAGCTGTATTACATGAGTATCCTGGCATTGGAAACCACCATCATTGGTATTTTTGTCTCCATCGACCTCATTGTGTTTTTTGTTTTTTGGGAACTGATGCTCATTCCCAGCTACTTCCTGATCAAGATTTGGGGCGTGGGAGAAGAAAAATATTATGCGTCGTTGAAATATGTGCTGTACACCCTGTTGGGCAGCCTGTTTATGTTGGTGGGCTTTGCCTTACTGAGTCTCAACCACCATCATGTCACGGGGATCTATAGTTTCGATTTGCTCGAATTGATGAAAGTCCCGATTTCGGTCGATCAACAATTACTCATTTTTTGGTTCATCTTTTTGGGGTTAGCCTTTAAAGCGCCTGTCGTCCCGTTTCATACCTGGCTGCCGGATGCCTTGATGCAAGGGCCCATTGGCATGTCGGTTGTGCTCGCCGGTGTCAAATTGGGAACCTATGGGTTTTTGCGATTTAGCTTTCCGCTGCTCCCCGAAGCCTCAACGAATGAGACCGTGGTCGGGATCGTGATGGGGTTGGGTATCGTAGCCATTGTGTATGGGGCGGTTATTGCCATCATTCAAGCTGACTTTAGACGTTTGTTGGTCTTTAGCAGTATTAGCCATTTAGGGTTTATCGTGATCGGATTATTTGCGTTGAACTTTCAGGGAATTCAGGGAAGTTTGTTGCAAATGATCAACTTAGGCTTTACCACCGCGGGCCTCTTTTTCTTAGCAGGTTTTCTCTATGATCGATTGGGGAACACGCGAGTTGAAAGTTGTGGAGGCATCGCCGCGAAAATGCCGTTGTTCGCAACTTTCTTTCTTATTATTGGAATGGCGTCTATTGGGTTGCCAGGCACCAATGGCTTTGTAGGTGAGTTTTTGATTTTGCTCGGGGCCTTCCAGGCCCATTGGATATACGGATTGGTGGCGGTGACAGGAGTGATTTTTGCCGCGTCCTATTTTTTGTGGTTTTACGAACGCGCTATTTTTGGGCCACTGTCTGACAAGCTCCCACAAGTCTTAAAGGACCTGACTCAACGTGAAAAGTTTATTGCGGTCGCCCTGTGCGTGATGATTTTTTGGATTGGCCTTTACCCCTCACCCTTCTTACGAATGATCAATGGATCGGTCCAGGAAGTGGTGGAACGATTGAATACAGGATCCATGGTGGCACAGGGGCTGGATCAAAAACGGGCGCTTGCCGCGATGGTTAAGGACTAAAGACACATGTCTGAATACGCACTTCTTATCATTTTGTTTGCACCCTTCGTGGGGTCGATCGTCCTGCTGTTCATCCCCAATAGGGAAGCGTTCCTGGTGCGGATGGTGGCGGCGACCGCGGCGGGAATTTCTTTGGTGGCCTCGTTTCATGTGTTTTTAAACTATGACCCGATCAAGGGAGGTTTCCAATTTGTTCAGAGGTATGCCTGGTCAGAAGAATTGGGCATTTCCTTTTATGTGGGAGTGGATGGCATAGGGGGACCACTCGTCTTTGCCTCCGCCATTCTGCTTTTTGCCGGAATTTTTATTTCCTGGCACATCTCGGATCGAATAAAAGAATTTTATATATTCTTATTGATTCTCGCGGCTGCGACCATCGGCGTATTTATGTCGTTGGATCTATTCTTTCTCTATTTCTTCTACGAAATGTCAGTTCTCCCCATGTATGTGCTCCTTGGCATGTGGGGTAGCCACACCAAAGGCTACCTCAGCATGACCGATCCAGAAGGATTGAAGAAACGTGACTCGGTTGGATTTATTTTCAACTTTGGCTCCAACAGCAAAGAATATGCAGCCATGAAGCTCACGCTGTTCTTATCAGCAGGAGCGGTCGTAGCCCTCATGGGGATCTTGCTGATCTATCATTTCTCTGGATTGAACACCTTCGATATCGTGGCTCTTCGAGACCAGCAGGGTATTGAGGAAAATAGTACGCTGGCCATCATTATCTGGATTCTCGTGTTTTTTGGGTTTGCTTCAATTGCCCCAATTTGGCCCTTGCATTCATGGTCGCCAGTGGGCCATGCGGCGGCCCCGGCTGCGACGAGCATGTTGCATGCGGGCGTGCTTATGAAGCTAGGCCATTTTTCAATTATTCGCGTCGCCTTCGAAATTCTTCCAGAAACGACAAGGGAGCTCATGTGGATTGCGGCTGTGCTGTGTGTGTTCAGCATTATTTATGGGGGACTGGTGTCCTACTTTGCCAAGGACACGAAATATGTCATTGGCTATTCGAGTTCCAGTCATATGGGCTATATCTTTTTGGGAATGGCTGCGTTGGATTACATCAGTTTGACGGGGGCCGTGCTGTACATGTTTGCCCATGCCTTGGCAACAGGCATGTTGTTCGCCATGGCGGGATGGGTGTATGACCAAACCCATAGCCGGGATATTCCATCTCTAGGTGGGTTAGTGAAACCCATGCCCTTTGTATCAGGGTGCTTCATTATTGCCTGTATGGCATCCATTGGTATGCCGGGCACGGTTAATTTTATTGCAGAAATCATGATCATTTTAGGTAGTTGGGAAAAATATCCATTCCAAGTGGTTGTCGCGGTCTTAGGAATCGTGCTGACGATGGCGTATCTCTTCAGAATGATGCGTGGCCTGTTTTATGGAGAAATGGATCCACATCATGCGAATACTGCCGATGCCACAGGCATTGTGAATCGCCTACCATTGTTATTAATGATTGGCACCAGCATATTCTTTGGAATTTTCCCCAGACATTTTTTGGAGATTGTGGAATCCACGGTGGTGCCGATGTTGGATCGCATCAACGGCACGATGCCCGTGGTAAGCCAAACGATGACAGGTTTATTGCCGTAAGGAATGATGCTGGGTGAAAAGATCTTGAAAAACAGCAAACATCATGCCCTTTAATCTCACCATATCCGGTTCCGACCTTCTGCTCCTCTCGCCAGAGATCTTTCTGACAATATGGCTCTGTGTCGTGCTGGCCGTTGATTTTTCCATAAAAAATATCAATCACGAGGTCTTGGCCTACATGAGTGTGGGGGGACTCTTGGTCACCCTGGGCAATTTAATTTGGCTTGATACCTCGGGAATCACCGGGGCCTTATTTCATGACATGTTTGTGTTAGATCGGTTGGCCCTCTTCTTTAAGATTATTATCGTCATCGCCACGACCTTAGTCATTCTGATGTCCATCGACTACATCAAACGTTTTAAATTCTTTAAAGGGGAATACTATTTCTTGGTCATGATGTCGGGGTTGGGCATGATGTTTATGGCCTCGGCCCAGGATCTGTTGTCAGTCTTTGTCACCTTAGAATTCTCTACCTTTGGCTTTTATGTGCTCGTGGCCTATTTGCGGGATGATGTCCGATCCAGTGAAGCCGGGTTGAAGTTCTTCATCCTAGGAGTCTTCGCAGCAGGACTATTGGCCTATGGCATTAGCTTGGTTTATGGGTCAACGGGAACCCTGATTTTCTCAGAGATGACTGGTCTGAAAGGAAGTTATGGGCTAGCCATCGGTTTCGTGATGATCTTCGCGGCCCTGGGTTTCAAAATCGGTGTGGTCCCCTTCCACTCCTGGATTCCCGATACCTACCAAGGAGCCCCGACGCCAGTGACGGCGTTCCTCTCTATTGCTCCAAAGGGAGCCGCGATCGCGATTCTCATCAGAATGTTTTATGTGGCCTTGGTGAGTTTTAAACCCATGTGGGTCTTGATGTTTGTCGTGGCCTCGATTCTCTCCATGACCTATGGCAACATTGTAGCCATAGCCCAGAAAAATATTAAACGATTGCTCGCCTACTCCGGGATTGCGCAAATTGGCACGGTCATGATTGGTCTGGCTGCCGGAACGAAAATGGGCAGTGATGCCATCATGTTTTTTTTGCTGGCCTATATGTTTGCCAATCTTGGCGCGTTTGCGGTGGTGATCGGGGTGGGGAATCTGATTAAGAGCGATGAAATAGACGATTACAGTGGTCTGAATCGACGTTCGCCATTTTTAGCGGCCTCTATGCTGTTATTCTTGCTGTCCCTGGCGGGGGTGCCGCCATTGGCCGGATTCATTGGAAAATTGTACATCTTTGTCGCGGCCATAGAACAAGAACTCTATACCCTCCTGATTGTGGGGCTCATCAACATCGTCATCTCATTGTATTATTATCTGATTGTCGTCAAAAAGATGTATATCAATGAACCCACCGATCCGACCCCGCTGACTATTTCCGTTCCCCTCAAGGTGGCAGTAGGTGTGGGAGTGGCCGGAACGTTACTTCTCGGCATCTACCCCAAACCTTTCATTGATTGGGCCGTTTCCGCGACCCTCATGTTCTCTAACCTCACCAACCAAACAGCCATCACCCAACCCGTCACCAATCTGCTCGGCGGGTAAACTCTCCACCTTTCCTCAACATATTCCGTACTTGATTAAATCGTTTTCATTATTCTTCAGGGAAAAATTCCCCCAAGTCATCCATTCTCTGTTAGGTTTCAGCCTATGAAAAACATAATGTGATTTTTCAATAAAGTAGAACTTTTGCTTGTGGAGTTCATAAATCATTGGGGCAAAATGTACCTGATGAAAATAACTAGGTAATATTTTCCTTGACAGGAATGGATAGATATATGACATGATATCGTATCTTTTTTGATAGCAATG
>CAZKRH010000148.1:0-2613 GCA_964555115.1 uncultured Nitrospiraceae bacterium
CGCCCGGTTTTATGTAGTTGGACTTGGTCGATGATGCAGTACTGTTTAGTCGCCTCCTTTATAAACATATTCTCCGTATACCAATCAAAAATATCCTCCTTGTTGGCTAGAAGTTGAATGGCCATAGGGTCTGACTTGGGAACAAACTCAACTATAACCTGCCTAGCTTTTAATCTTTGCAAGAATGAAAAAATCTGTTTCCACCCGATATTTGATGTGAGGCATAGATGGTGCGTTAACGCCAGCAACAACACGCAGTCGGGGTTAAACCGCTCAAATATTGACTGACGTTCCATAAGTTCCCAACCAAGCTGAGGTGTTGGGTTTGTAATATCCATCACAATCGGCAAGACCCTCTGTTCTTTAGTTTGCTTGCAGTGGAGGTACAATTGATTGATAGAAGGCTCATCAGAATCGATGGCGATAACATAGGCTCCATGTTGGGCTCCCAGAAGACTAAATTCTCCTGTATTACAACCTAGGTCCAATATACATTGAGGCTTCAGTTGTTTAAGGTGTTGCGTGACGAAATGTTTCTTTTGCTCGATTGTTTCTTTCTCATATATTCGATTGTCTTGATAGTTTGACCACAACGAATCAGATTTGGTGCGAGAAATTTTCTTAATAGTTTGCCGCATTTCCGTTGCTAAGGAGATCACATGTTTCAGGGTAAAACGCACACTTTTTGCGGTTTCTCTGAGGTCCTTTTGCTCCGCTGCGAAGTGACCTTGTAACCAAGACTGTAGCGCAACATGCTTCATCATTCCCCAGCTCTTGAATGCATGGAATCCAAGTATCTTTTTGGTTAATTGAACTGGGATCCCATCTAAGTGGGTTTTTAAGAATGGAGAGAAAGGTATTTTCTTTGAGGTGAAAATTAGAAGAGGGAACAAGAAGTGCTGACAAAATTGTGTGTATCCTATCCACGGCTCATTTTTCACATATGGTTTTATTGAGGGGATATCTATGAATATTGGGTGGGAACCCAAAAACTGAATGTTATAGGCGGTTGAATCCTTGAGGCTATAGTTAAAGCGGGTGGCTAAAAGTAATAGGTCGAGCGAAAGAATAGCGGCATCCTTGAGCATATCAAATGACCACTCAAAAGGATAACTGAAAACAGGAATCCTTTGTTGTTCAATAATAATGTCAATAGTTGGATCAAAACATTCGAAATCAGTAAAATCCGCCTTCGTTGCCTCCCAAGATTTTATTATCAGGTTTTTCTCTTCCAGGCACTGTAACAAACCATTATTCTTAGCCTCCATATAGGATTCCGCACCCGATTTTCTTAGGGCTCTGAAAATTCGATGGCCAATTTTAAATACATAACCATCGGGGTCACGAAAAGAACCTGGATCTTGAAAATCTTCGGGAATCATTTATCGTTATTTTTCTTGAAAGGTCTTTTGAAGCGGTCCTTGAGGCTTTTCCAATAGAGCCGTGCCACAACACCAACCCCGGCGAGTCCAGCTAATAGTATCTGTATTAAAAGCCCTCCTGAACTAGGATCAATATAGGCGTTTGCGGTTCCTGGCATGCCAAAAAGTAGCACTGTTATTAGTGAAATTCGCTTAATCATCAATTCCCCCCCTACGTTTTTGCCATTGGTTTAACATTTCCCCTGACAAAAAAGCATAGCCTGCCTCTTGCTTTTTCTTTCCAATGACAATTTTTTGCCTTGCACACAATTATTTTCTCCTTCATGCCCTCTTAATGGACGAATAAAAGGCATCATTGGCTTTGACCGTTCTACTCCTTAGGCATCAATCTTTGGGTCACATCATAAAATTTGTAAGGGAACGCCCATGAAGAATAATAGTTTCGTTGTTCGAGCATAGGAAGAGTGGTCTTAAAATAAGTATTAAACAGTAACCGAAACGTATTAACTAACGTCATTGTTTCTTCTTGGTTGGCCAACGTGTTTCCGGGGAAATATATCGCGTTGAGCACTCCAAATTTCTCCTTCATATTAGTTTTTTTCGGATCATTCCAATAGAGCTGCGATCCAGGCCCATGGTCTCCTTGGATAATCATGATGGTTGGTCGTGTCGAGGCAGATCGTATTCTTTTAATCGCCTCTATGACCTTTGAATTAAGGTAATCAATTTGTTGGGCATATCCGTACCGGTATTTTTCAGAAGACATTATGTGATTTCCGGAAGCAAAATGGAACGTCCCCCTGGTATAAAGATTTTCTCCATCAGCGTTGAAAACAAAGGGAGGGTGCGGACAAAGGACATGAACCATGACAAAGCGTGGTGTGTCTGATACTGCCGCTTCGTGTAAATGATCAAGTGTATATAAAATTTGCGATTGGTGAAGTTCAAACTGATTTGGAAACCATGACGCTCCAAAATTTTCCTCAAATAGGTCAGTGATTACTGGATAAGCCGTTTGAGAGATAAAAACTTGTACAAATTCATTCACGAAGGGGTTTGAGGTGTACTCTTTTATTGCATTCCGGACTTGTATAATTGATGCCCCAGATGGAAATACTGATATTTCATATCCTATTTGTCGTAAGGTTCGAAATACTAAACTGTCCCCAATTAGCCGTATTAAAGGGCTCCGGTTTTGTGATTGAGGACCTTGTTTTTCAATTAATTCATC
>CAZKRH010000149.1:0-23763 GCA_964555115.1 uncultured Nitrospiraceae bacterium
TTTTTGCGGACTTTAAACGCCATGATTTAGGACCTGCCTTTTGGGAGCGAAATTTTGATGGCACGGTGACGAAGGATTTTCTGACGGAACCCTTGTGGGGTGTGGGTTCGACCAGCCCCTATGGGCATGATGGTCGGAGTATCAATCTTCGAGAAGTTATTCTCCGACATGGGGGAGAAGCTCGCCGTTCTCGAAATGCGTTTTTGGCTTCGTCCCATGACCAACAAGAACATGTAATTGAATTTCTCCAGGCTTTGGTTCTTTTTAGCCCACCTGATACCGCATCGAATCTGAATCCAGGAGACCCTCAAGCTCCAGGATTTCCGCAAGAAGGTCATGGAAGTATTGATTTATCAGTATTGTTTAATGACCCTTCTGATCCTGAGTAGTTCTGCTATGCTATTTCTCACCAAAGCCACATTGAGTCATCGGGGAGAAATCCCCGATGACTCAATCAGTGTGTTCCTGTCTGGTGTTTTCCCAATACGGAATATTTGAAAGTCTTTTTGAATCCCGATGATATTAAAAAAAGCAATGTTCGATGAGGTATCAATTTTGGAAATTGCTATGATACGTTTCCTGTGAGTTGTCTGAAGAAAGTGTTCGACAATCCCTTTCACAACAAAATTATTGCAAGCGATGATCCTTTCTGCAGGAAAGACCGTTTCACTGGAATATACCTTGCAACTTGATGCTGATGATCACACTTCCATCATTGACTCCAATGTGGGATCTGATCGGTTAACCTTTGAGGATGGCTCACAACACATTATTTCAGGTTTAGAAAAAGCGTTAATCGGAATGACTGTTGGCGAAAGTAAACGGGTGTGTGTGCCGCCTGAAGTAGGATACGGAACTGTGAATGAAAAGGCTTTCCAAGAAATTGCCAAAACACAACTTCCTGCAGAAGGATTGGTTGTCGGAACGGTCCTAGAAACCAAGGATCCGAATGGTGAACCCCTTCATCCTCGAGGGGCTGAAGTGAAAGTAAGAGTCCGTTGTCCTGGACTTTAATCATCCTTTAGCAGGGAAACAGCTGTTTTTTGAGGTAAAATTTTTAAAAGTGGAGTGACCTGGTTGTTAGAAAACCTAGTCTTTTTCATGAACTTCCTTTGCCGCACGAATTCCGGATTCTAAAGCTCCTTGCATAGTCGCATGTAAATGAAAAGGGGCAGTATGTTCTCCTGCAAAATGGATTCGCCCTTCGGGTTTTCCGATGCAAGTCCCTACCGTTTTCAGCGTTCCGGGAACATACATGCTATATCCACCATTGGCTGCCACATCTTCATCCCAGCTATGGGATACGCTGAGTTCTAGGTGGTCGTGAATATTTGGAAATACTTTTTGGGCTTGGTCTAGCGCAAAGGATTTTCTTTTCCTATCTTCCATGTGAGCCATTGCTCTCGCGGTGATTCCTGAAGCATAGGCCTGCAGGATTCCTTTCTGTGTGTTTTGTCTCCAACTTGATTCCCAAAAATAATTAATAGGGAGATCTGTGAATCCAAACCCATTGATTCCTTCTTTCTGCCAAAACTTTTCCCCTGTTTGGAAATAGACACGACAGACAGAGGAATAGGGTAGCGAATGAATGACCTGAGTTTTGTTTGGGGAAAGTTCTGGAACAATGGGAATATGTTTCAACACAGAAAAAGGTAGGGCTAAAATCAAGTAATCCCCCCGAACGGTACGTTTTGTATTGTGTTGGACAACCTCGACTGTGATCCCTTCCAGGGAATGTTCAATTTTGACCGCGGTCGTTCCATATTGAACTGGTACGGGTAAGGACTCGGCGAGGCGGTGGGGGAGGATATCGTTTCCTCCATTGATCGCGTAAAAGGGTTGTCGGAATTGGCTGAATTTTGCTCTATCCCCTATGAGTTCCAACGCTGATGTCTTTTCTGCTTCTTCCCCAATAAAATCAAAATCGAGGAGGCGGAGGAGTTCGATGGCTGCTGGCGAGGCTCCTGATTCTTTTAAAAGGGAAGTGAAGCTATGGGCGTCGTATGGGTCAAGAAGGTCATAAGACCAGGAGGCTGATGGAGTTTGAAACAACTTTTTATGCGGTTCCCAGAGGTATCGTTGTCTTAATCCATTGGAGCCTAATTCTTGTTCCTCTGGAGCCAACTCCAAGGGCCAAGGAATAGTTTGGTGAGGGCTGAGATTCAGGCGCTGGTTTCTCAAATACGTGATGGCTGTTTGGCCTTCTACCAAAAGTGGTAGGACCTCCAGGCCAAAATATTGAATGTAGGCCAGAGCAAAGTCGGGGGTGGTTGGATAGAAATATTCACCGCCGAGCTCAGCATACAGGCCATCTGAAAAAGGTTGTCGAAGAGTGCATACTCGTCCTCCTGGCTGGGATTTCGTTTCCAGGACTGTGACTTTATGGCCTCCATGTGATAATTCAAAGGCCGCAGATAACCCTGCAAGTCCAGCTCCGACCACGATTATGTTCTTGGGGGTGGCTTTTGGTGTGAGGGATTGAATCATGGTTTGAAAAACGTTTGTTCAATCATGTGTTCCCCTGATTATTGAAAATCCCTTGCCAAATCGTCACAAATACATTATTCACGAAAAGGCAGTGTTGGGGTTATGATTTTCCCAAGGTCACGACATGAGTTTTTTCAGTTTGTCCACGTAAGACTCGAATTTTTATTTTTTGGCCAGGTTGGGTCTCCTCGATCAAGTAGTTTTTTAACTGAGCTGCTGTAGAAATTTCTTGGTCTTCAATGGCCAGGATAATGTCTCCCTTCCGAAGACCGCCTTTTCTGGCGGGACCTACGGCTTTAGCGACTGCGATATGCCATATGGTATCTACTCTTTTACTGGTCATCGTGATGCCTAAACGTGAGAATTGAGGATGGCCTCCCTCAATGAGTACGGTAGCAATTTTTTGGGTAAATTGACCAGGAACCGCAAAGGCAAAGCGACTACAGCGTCGATCCTCTTTTTGGGTATTGGTTTGAATGATGGCTTGGACCATTCCGACTATTTCGCCGTTTGTGTTAAATAGCCCTCCTCCAGAATTTCCTTGACATGTGGCCATATCAATTTGGAGTAACCGAGTTTGGGCCGTGGGTAAAAATGTATTGGGGTTTCCCACTCGGCCAAACGCATAGGCAGGACCCCATCCAAGGGGATAACCTATGGTGAATACCTCTTCTCCCGGTTGGATGGGTGAGTCACTAAATTGCGCACTGGGAATGGCTTGCCTCGCTGTCTCCGACTGTATGCGATAGATAGCCATATCTACGAAATGACTGGTTCCGATAAAATCTGCCGATAATTCATGGAGATGAGAAGTAAGGATGTGAATGGTTGGAGGAAGTTCTTCAGCACTTCCTTGACGGATGGTTACAGCATGCTTGGCTGTCAAAATAAATCCATCTCCTATGTGAATCCCAGTCCCTCTTATGGCAAATGTGGCCTTGGTGGGTGCTTTGGTCTCTGTTTCGGTATGCTGTAAAATGCCAACAGTCGTGAGTTGAATTTTTTCGAGGATGTGTGGCAAAACCCTGTCGGAATTCATTGCGTAGATGAGCCCTGGACTCCCCAACATCCATAATACAAAACATAGTGAGCAGGTTTTCCCCAAAAGGGTCATTGGTCACTCCTTTGGAACTGAGAGAGAAATTTTTGATCTACAGTTAGAACAGTGAAAGGGCTCATGACCTTTCATTCTTCCTGAAGAAGCGATATGGTACATGAAATTAACTGGAACCTAAACTTCCTGAAACCTGTGGCTCTTTGTGTATCATGAGTGATGGTCGGAGCCCTGTAGGAAATCACACTTCTCATGGAGAATACTGAACCTTCCCTCGCCACTCAATATGTAGGATTTTGGGCGAGAGTTGTTGCCTCCCTTGCCGATTCTCTTTTATATGCAGTGATTGTGTATCCCATCTTAATTGCGATATTTGGGTTGGGATATCTCGATTCTCCATCATTTTTTCATGGTCCCATTGATATCCTTGTCAAATGGGTGTTGCCGGCGATTGCTGTGATTGCGTTTTGGTTTTACAAATCAGCCACTCCAGGAAAAATGCTCTTCTCTGCTAAAATCGTGGATGCTGAGACTTTCGGTCCACCTTCCGATGCTCAACTCATTGGACGGTATTTCGCGTATTTGGTTTCTATCGTTCCCTTGTTGCTGGGATTTATTTGGGTGGCTTTTGATGCTCGCAAGCAGGGGTGGCACGATAAATTGGCGGGAACTGTTGTCATTCGACAAACATGACAACGACAGATCGATTGAACAGTTGTGGCCCTGGAAATGGAATGGGAGGATTCTGATGAATTTGCAACAAATTATTCAGACCATGGGAGATCGGATTTATGGGACCTCAGGTGTGAAAACCATGTTTGGCTCTCCCATAGTACTGGAGGGAAAAACTTTTATTCCTGTTGGCCGCGTTGCCTATGGTTTCGGGGCTGCTGGAAATTCAATGTCTGGAATGGGCGCGACAGATGATTTCCCAGGAGGGCACGGTAGTGGCGTGGGTGGGGGAATTGTTGCTCATCCAGTGGGTGTTATTGAGATCACCTCTTCTCGAACGAAATTTATTCCTTTTCGGGATAATCGTAAAATTTTGTTGGGTGTGGTCTTTGGTCTGTGTGTGGGGCTTTGGGTAAAGAGTCTCAAAATCTTTGGTCGATAGAACGGGACGGGATGTCGACCTTATCCAGGCCTTGGTTCAACGTGTACCAGTCTTTGTAGAAAAAAATGATGGGGATCGGTCAGAGGGAGCTTTTTAAATGGTCATACAATTGAATCGGAAGAGGATAATTACACGGAGGGTGTAAGGTCGTCACTGGTTTGCGTAAAGGGAAGCTCAAGCTGGTCTTCCTTGGACCCTAGAATTTCATACGTTAAATAATCTGCTAAATCATTTACATGGTCCACTCCAAATATTTCCGCTACCCATTGCCATTGTTGTTCTCGTGAAACACCCCAGTCTTCCCATGCATCAAGTAAACGTAATTGATCATGGGGAGGGCAGTCGGTCTTTACTAAATACAGGGGAATAGGCATACCCCTGTATCGGTTATCTTTCCGGAAAACTCGATCATTCATTTTAGTTCTTTCTATTAATAAATAGATGAGGGCCCTAATTAGATCTCTGTTCGTGATGGGGGTATGGACCTTAACCAGATGGTGTGTCGAAGGTTGGGGGAGAAATGTCTTCTGTTCTTGATGTGGCAGGAGGAATCTCAGTACTCACGAACTCCAGGTTTCTAGGCAATGAATACCTGGAGTTCGCGGGGACTATGCTGATAACACGGATGATTAATTGACGGGGTTCGTATAGGGAACCGGGTGTTCCAGTTTTACGGATACGGCTTCAGACTGGTCTAAGGTAATGCCGGATGGCAATGAATGGGTATCCATCCACTCTTCTCCATTGGTATAAAAATAGAGTTTGCGATTATTGTCATAGTACACCTGGCTTGAGGGAAAGTAGTTGTATGTGTAGTAACCAGTCTCTTGAAAAGACCCTTCGCTACTTGAGGCTAATGCCAGAGCTTCGGGGCTATTTCCCGTTGGACCACCGGAATACCGAAGAGTCATGGATTTTTCACATCCCAACGTTGATAGCAGAATCCCCAATGCCATGCCCAATACTATTCCCTTTTGCAAGATCCTCATGATCTCCTCCTTCGGTTAAAATGGACAGTGTTCTTGTGTTTTTTCGATAATTCCTGCTCATTACATTTGGTATTCTCTTTCTCTATCGGAATAACCTAGAAAAACTTGTCCCTTTTGGGTTTCTTTTTGAAAATACCTAGGTGAAACTTTATGGGAATTCTCTAAGCTACTGAAAAGAAAAGAGAAAAAATGTGATGGGGGAGTGTATTGTGTGAAGGTAAGGGTGATTTGGTTTAATGAAAATATCTCTATTCCTTAGGGTTGTGATGTTTGTGCGGTTTGGATCTCCTTAGTGCAGATTGATGCATGTTGATGTTCTATATGGAGGAATATGGTGATGAATAGAAGCCTTGTTCGGAATTAAGTGTGTTTCACATGTAGGAGTTCAGTAAATAAAGTGAGCATTTTCGTATAAGAATAATGAGCATTGCGTCCACTTGGATTGGGCAGAATAAAAACTTGAGACCCACAATAACGGTGATGATAGAGCCCTACCTGAAATTTTATGGGGTGGCGTTTTTTCTTTATTGTAAGATTCTTCTGATGGGGAAAAAGGGTGGAGGCTAAAGTTACGCCCAACAATGCAATAATTTCGGGGCGGTATTTTTCAATTTTTTGCCGAAATTGATGGCCTCCCTTTTCATAATCTTGGGATGTTAAGTCTTTTATTCCAGAAGTTGGGCGTGCGATGATATTGGTGAGGCCCAACCCCCAGGTGGGCAGTTCATGGTCATTGAGATAGGTCAGGGGGATGGGGATTAATTGAGAGTCATAGAGTAATTTCCAGAAGCGGTTAGAATAACCTGCATAATGGTGTCCTACTTCCGCGGATCGCTTGCCGGGATTAATTCCCACGAATAAGATCTTCATGTGGGGCCGGATATAGTCTGGAAGCCCTTTATCCTGCCATGAGCCATCTGGAAGTGTTTCATGGGACATGGTGTATCGGGTCTCTGATTATCGGGGTGGAAAGGCCAATGCTTCCCTTGTAACAAATTTTGTGTTGTGTGGACCATAATGAAATGGGACCCATGTGAATGTTCTTCCTTTCAACTCAACGCATGAAGGGAACAGGGTAGGTGAATATATTCACATCTACAAACATTTCATTTTTTAACGTGGAGAGGTCATTATGAAAAGGTATATCTTTCTCTTAATTCTGGGTGTTTGCGGCATCTTCTCGTTGAGTACACTGGATTTTTCTCATAGTCAAATGTCCAGTGGTCCAACGGCCAAAGCCACCTTTGCTGGTGGATGTTTTTGGTGTATGGAACCCCCCTTTGATAAACTTGATGGAGTGCTTTCTACGACATCCGGTTATATTGGTGGTCATAAAGATAACCCGACCTATGAGGAGGTGTCCGCTGGTGTAACCGGCCATACAGAAGCGGTGCAAATAGAGTATAATCCTTCACTGGTAACGTATGAACAATTGCTAGAAGTCTTTTGGCGTAATGTGGATCCTACCACTTCGGATCGACAATTTTGTGATAAAGGCTCACAATACCGCACCGGCATTTTTTTCCACACCGGTGAACAGGAGCAGCTTGCCAAAAGGTCCAAGGCTTCTCTTCAGGAAACGAAACCCTTTGCTGAATCCATTGTGACGGAAATCACTGACGCCACTGAATTTTACCCCGCCGAGGAATACCATCAAGATTTCTATCAAAAGAATCCTATTCGGTATCACTATTATCGATTTGGATGTGGTCGTGATGCCCGACTGGCCGAATTATGGGAAAATGCCTGATCTTGATAACTGGTTGGACAAGTAGGACTGATTTCTGAGGAATGTCTGAATACGTTCAACCGGTTATTCATGATGTATCTCTTGCCCTTTCTTCTCACACCGTCGTGTATCCTGGTGATCGTGTTCCTCACATAGAACGAATCTCGGATATTCAGCTAGGTGATTCGCTCACGAATTCTCATCTTTCCATTGGCTGTCATGTGGGAACTCATATTGATGCTCCTTCACATTTTTTGGCAGATAAATGGAATGTGAACCAGCTTCCCTTGCGCTCATTCTATGGCCCTGCTGTGGTCATCAATATGACCGATAGGACCAGGGTTGAATTATCCGATCTCGTTTCCCTCAAACTTCCTTCCCACCATCATCTGTTATTCAAAACGGATAATTCTCCTCTTCTTCGTACACCCATGTTTCACTCTTCATACTGCACTCTTTCTGAGGAGGCTGCAGCGTTTCTTTGTGAGTGGAACCCTTTGTCCATTGGTTGGGACTATTATAGTTTGGATCCTTGTGACTCAGATGGGTTCTGGGCTCATACCTGCTTCGCCAAACATAATATTCCAGTATTTGTGTGTCTGGATCTTTTTCGTATTGATCCACGGGCTTACCACTTTATAGGGTTGCCTCTTCGTCTTGAAGGAGTGGAAGCCTCACCCGTCCGTGCTCTTCTGATAGATGAGCATCTGTAGTGGCTTCGTGATATTCTGGATACAGGCAAATATGATAGAGTGGGGTCATGGGGGAGGGTATGCGATTACCTGGCCGCGTGATTGGCCTCTTAAAAGAATATATGCATGATTTGGTTGAACAAGCCAAACAGGAGGAAGCCGCGACTCAGTCTTTTGGATATGCCTCTCCACCTTACCGATCCGATCAAGCCTTATCCGATTTACTCGCGATTTTAGATGATCGTATTGAATCAGAAGGGGTCCAAGTCGGTCTTCATGTGGAATTTTTACATCAAATGTGGATGTTGTGTGATGAAGCAGGGAGTCAAATTAAAGATCAAGTCTGGCTTCAGGTTAATCTTGACTCTGACCTTCATTCAAAGCCGCGAATCCGCGAATTGACCTATAAAGCCTTGATTGAATACCTGGAACACCTTCCCGAATAATCCTAGAAACCGCAGTTGGGCGCGAAAAAGCTGTGCATGGGATTTATGTGCATAGGGAATTGTAAAAACTTGTGGTCACCTTCTGGGTGATGAGAGATTTTTACAATTTTCTAGGTGCATGAAGAACGTGTGCAGACTTTCGTGATCCAACTGCTGTTTCTAGGATAATAAGTTCATTCAGACTGAAGGTGTATGGCAATCCATTGCCCTTGAATGGTAGTGGCTTCTACCATCCAACCCTTTTCCAAAAACAGCCGTGTGATTTCTTCTTCGTTTTCTTTCAGAAGACCAGAGAGTAAAAGGGTCGTAGTTGGCTCTTGGAATCGCTGAAATAGGTGGTGAATGGATGTGAGCGTCAGGTAATCAAGATTGGCCAAAATGATATCAAATGGTTGAGGCGCTAATTGTTCGAGGGTCGATGTTTTGAGGACTAAACTAGAGGCAAATTGATTGTGCTGAGCATATTCACCAGCATATTGAATAGCTATCGGATCATGATCGATTCCTAAGGCATAGGACGCTCCTAACCGTAGCGCCACCATGGCTAGAATCCCACTTCCCGTTCCAATATCCAAAACCGTTTCATTTCCCTGAATATGGTCTTCTAGCCATCGGATCAATAGTTGTGTGGTGGGGTGGTGCCCTGTCCCGAATGCTTGTTTCGGATCAATAATCAGTTCAATCCCATTGGATGGAATCGGACAGCTCTTCCAACTTGGACGAATGATTATTCTTTTCCCAATGTGAATGGGTTCAATTTTTCTGGTCCATTCCGCATTCCAATCTTCCCAGGGTAGTTCATTGACGGTAATGGAGTAGGGGGTGGAGGTATGATTAAACAATTGTACCGTTTGATAAACTTGATCCAGCATCTCTGTTCTCCATGCAGACTGCTCCCAATACAAATGACTACCATGTTCATCTTCCCATGACCCCAGTAATCCCAATGAGGATAAAAGACCAGCTATTTCTGATGTAGGAAGGTTGGGGCGGATTTCCACATCAATATACGGATGTTCCTTTTCCATTGACCTTCCCTCTTTGAGACAGTATGGTCCTCATTTGCAATGAATAGATCTCTCTATGAAAGACGCCGCTCCTCATTGGAACGAGGCATTTCCCGAAGTGGTCGACTTCATGACCTGGGAGTTCGCACGAGTTTGGCGATCAGTCGGGCACGTTTTGTGGTCTTTCTCGTCGGATTTGTCTCTTGCCTGGGATTGTATAAGGCCGCATGGTTTCATGCGGGAAATGGGCTTCTTGGATTCTTTCTCTTGGTTTTTTTCTCGATAGCATATTACCACAATAGGCTTGAACATCGCCTGCATCGTTTACGCATCTGGCAAAGTATCAAACAGAGTAATTTAGGGCGCATTCAGTTAGATTGGACTTGTCTTTCACCAACCGATTCTTCTGAGGATAGTGATCATCCTTACGCTTCGGATTTAAAGATTATCGGTCCTCACTCTTTGTTTCATTTGGTGGATACCACATTATCTCGAAAGGGGAATGAGCGGTTACGTGATTGGCTACTTCACCAAAATGAGGATCCTCTTTCCCAATCCTTGTGGGATGAGCGGCAAAATTTAAATAAATCCTTTACCCCTCTTCCCTCTTTACGGGATCGCATGCGATTGGAAACTCAGTTAGTGGGGAAAGAGGTTATTAACGGAGAGCGCATTCGGCAATTAGTTGAGGCGGCCATTGATTTTCCTCATTTATCCGTCATCTTGAGTACTTCCCTTGCGCTCTGTTTGGGTACAAGCTTGGGATTGCTGTGGTATCTAATCAATGGTGGGCCAGGGTATTGGGCGTTATCCATGATGGGATATGGCGCCCTGTATTTTTTATTTTCCGGCAACCTTGTTCCTCTCTTCGGCCGCGTGCAAGCCCTTCACCTCGAATTAAAAAAACTTGCGTCAGTGATACGTGTGTTTGAGCGACGATTCCCTCATCTTCCTCCACCAATTCTCAATGTCGTTGAACCTCTGTTCTTAGATACCATTAGACCTATTCCCATGGTCACCTCTTTAGAACGGGTTTGTCATGGGCTCAGTATCAAAGGTCACCCCCTTATACATCTTATGGTAAATATTTGTGTCCCCTGGGATTTCTTGTTTGTCTTTCGGTTAAGAAAGCTATGTGAGCAACTTCGATCAACCTTACCTGTCTGGCTAGATCGTTTGGCTACCCTGGAGGCAGCTGGGTCCCTCGCTGGATTTGCTTGGGCCAATCCTCACTATTGTTGGCCGGTCCTTCATTGTGCTGGTGAGGGTGGTCACTCCATGGGGGTGGAAGCCAAGGGCATAGGCCATCCTTTAATTCCCCACGTTCAACGAGTGGCGAATGATTTTACTTTGTCGGGAAAGGGAACCGTTCTATTGGTGACCGGTTCCAATATGTCTGGAAAAAGTACGTTTTTGCGCACAGTTGGCATTAATCAATGTTTAGCTCAGGCTGGGGCTCCTGTGTGTGCAGAATCGTTTCATGCTTCTTGGCATCGACTATTTTGTTGTATTCAAATTCATGATTCGTTAGAGGATGGCATCTCGTATTTTTATGCTGAGGTCAAACGATTAAAAAACCTTTTGAATGTGGTGAACCTTCTTCAGCACCCCCCTTTGTTATTTTTGGTAGATGAGATTTTTAGGGGGACGAATAATCGTGAACGCCTCCTTGGGAGTGAATCGTTTATTCGTGAGCTTACGAAGGGGAATGGGTTAGGGATGGTCACGACCCATGATTTAGAACTTGCTCAACTTGAACAAGAATTGACGACGGTCACCAATATTCATTTTGAAGAATCTGTTGAGGGAAATGCATTACGATTTGATTATCAACTTCGACCGGGGCCCTGCCCAACGACCAATGCTTTGCGAATTATGGCTTTGGAGGGGCTGCCGGTACCGGATTGGGTTCAAGAGAAGGGTTCGGGAGGTTAAGGTAAAAAAAGTTGGACGTCGGGTTTATCCGTTTCAGTTTTTTCTCCCGTCGATGTTCCACATTGGGAACAGAGGTATTCATAAAAATTCCCGGTGGGGAGGACAAGCAGTAATCGTTCTCTTGTAGGGGTAGCGGTTTTACATGAAGGGCAATATAAGAGCGAGGCTCGAAGTGCGCCAAATTGTGAGGGATCAGCTTCTTGTGGTTGTGGTTTTCGAGGTGTGCCTCCCCTAGAGTGGCCTAGGCTGCCTGGGGGAAAGGGGGAATTGAACATAGTGGTTATGGTACTCAAGCATGGAGTGAGGGTCAAGCCGATACAGAGAGGGTATCTACGTTTTTTACCGTAACCCCATCTCGAAACACCACAACATTATTGGGTAAGGCAGTAATTTTTGGACCGGGTAAAATAATACCTGCCAGATTCAGGGGGTCCACTCCGGATAGTCGAACTTCCTGGGCGCCGATTTGGGGATCCTTTCGTACGGCTCGTAGAGCTTCAAGCGCATCGGGGAGTGCAAATTGTTCTCCCGTAAATCCTGCCACAAATCGTCCGCCACGTATTTCACCTCGCAATTCTAATCGGCGAAAGTAGACTAACAAATCTCTCCAGGGAAGGGTGAGCGCTTCTCTCTTGAGCAGATCCCGGAACACAATCCCATAACGTTGTAATAATTGATGCGTGATGGCTTCGATCGTGTCAGTCTCTGACGGTTGCTTCTTCGTTGGTAGATGCGTGGCTCTGTGTAAGAGGACCCACCGACCAATCGTGTGGCGGGTCCGTTTGTTGTGGTGTTTTCTTTCCCCCCGACGTCGGTGAGGGTCGAGTAGGGAACGAAGATTATCAAATCCATCAGCCGTGACTAAACCCACACTGGCAAGTTCCCACAGCGCTTGTTCAATCTCTGCTTGTAAATGCTGTGTGCCTTTCACCAAATCCCCGAAAAAACTCGCCCCATACTGTTGAAGGTATTGATGAACGTCTTGGGCCACGGCACTCAGTATTTCTGGAACAAATGCTTGTTGAATGCCACTCACTTTCCTTGCCAAGGGGATGAGCCACTCCGAGTCTTCTCTGGGAAAGAGGCAGATGGGAGCTACACTCGTCGGGGTGACACGCTGTTTCCGTTTATAACCTGAGGGCCCTTGGTCAAGAGTGGGCGGACTCAGTCGCCCCCAGGTGATGGTTCCACGGAGACACAGATAATCCAAGTTATCGGGACGATAATTCATCAGACGTGAGGATAGTATGTGGGGTTCCCAAGCTGAAGCGGCGGCCTCGTATCCCGATAATTGTCGAAGAATTTCCAAGAGACCCGATTCTCCATGGAGTCGAGCTGAGGGAATCACATGCTGCCACCGAAACAGGTACCGCATAAAATCGGCTGCAGATACTGGCTCAATTTCTAGCCGTAATGATTTGACTGTTCGGCGATGAATCCGAGCCAAAAGGCGACGGTCACACCATTCGAGGAGAAGGGGATCTTTGGTCGTGTTTTTCGGAAGACTTTCTAGATTTGAGGGAATGTTCTGAGGAGATCGGAATTGACCACGAATGACTTGTCCTTCACCTTCAAGACTTTGAAACGCTCCTTCAATGAGATTTTCTGGAAGATGTAAGGTCTGGGACAGTTCCGGGGCCGTGGTTGGTCCAAGGCATGCCATCCAATTTCTCACTATTTGGGTGATGAGTTCGTATCGTTCTTTTTTCTCTGGTGGATCGAGCAGCGCGGGTTGAGGTTTCGGAAAAAACTCAATGGTATACTCTGGAAACACCGTAGTTAGAAAAGATGCATATTCGGATGCAATCCACCCTTGGATCTTGAATTTTTGTGAGTCTGTACTTGTCAGGGTGGCAATCGTCGCTCTTCCAGTGTGTAACAGAGGCTCTAGGAAAGCGGTCCATTGTGAGCCTGCACTTTCTGGAACCCACAAAAGCGAATGAAGTGTTTCTTGTAATTCATCGGAATCGCGAACAGTTGGCCACGCTTCCTCAATTACCGTGGCAATGGCGGTCGGCTCCAGAACACCAAATTTCTGCAATTCTTCTGCCGGAAGAATCCGACGTAAATTGACCGCTCGTGCACGACGTTCTTCCAGTGGGGCATCGTCTAAGAAGGCATAGGGGTTGGCATTGAGAATTTCATGAGACAAGGGAGAAGGAGTCGGGGATTCGATCGTGTGGCATTGAACCGACCCATCTTTGATGTTGGTGAGAAGGGCGACGAGCCCATCCAGATCCATGGCCTCATGTAAGCAGTCTCGTATGGTTTCCTCCACCAGGGGGTGATTGGGAATGGGAATGTCTCCAACATGATTATCTTGACAGGCGGTGGCCATAGGAAAGACCGCCGCCAGAAGGTCTTCGGCTCTCATCCGTTGAATGTGGAGGGGGACTCGTTTGCCTTGACGAAAGCGTAAGAGGGCTAGGGCGCGAGACACATTCCAACGCCATCGAGCAATAAACATGGGAGAGGCCAGGATTGCTTGAATAAGTACATCTCGTACTGTCTCGGGTTGAAGCATTTGGAATATGGCCTCCAAGGGAAAACTATGTTTTTCCCCGAGGGATAACACGAGCCCTTCATCCGTTGCCGCCGCTTGAAGCTCAAAGTCAAAACTGACGCAAAACCGCTTTCGCAGGGCTAATCCCCATGCACGATTCAGCCGACCCCCGAATGGAGAATGAATCACTAATTGCATGCCTCCAGCTTCATCAAAAAAACGTTCAGCGATGATGGACTGTTGCGTGGGAAGGGTTCCTAACACCTGCTGGTTGGAGCGGAGATAGTCAATGATTTGATCGGCGCCGCGTCTGTCCACTCCGCATTCGGTGTGAAGCCAGTTTACTGTATTTGGGTATCGGTTTGGGTTTTGTTGCTGAGGGGAATTCAATGTTGAAGAATCTTCTTGCGTAAGGTGTTCAGAAATGAGTTGGCGAAGATTGGCTACTTCTTCGGATAATTCAGGTGTCCGAGCCGGCGCTTCTCCCCGCCAAAATGGGATATTGGGTGGGGCACCATGTGCATCTTCCACCCGAACGGTTCCCATTTCTACTCTTCGAATTCGCCAAGAAGTATTGCCGAGTAAAATAATGTCGCCTGCCAAACTCTCAATCGCAAAATCTTCATCAACGGTGCCCACCTTCGTGTCTTGGGGTTCTGCTATGACCGCATACGTTGCCGTATCGGGTATAGCACCACCAGATGTCAGCGCCGCGAGCCGCGCTCCACGACGCGGTCGAAGACGTTTTTGGACACGATCATGAAATACATAAGCCTGTTGACGCCCTCGCTCCGGAATAAAACCTTGTGCCAACATGCGAATGATTTCATCAAATTGTGCACGGGATAAGTGTTTATAGGGGTAGGCTTTCTTGACCAGTTGGAACAGGCCATCTTCTGTCCATTCTTCATTGGCGACGATTGCCACCAATTGTTGCGAGAGAATATCCAGAGGAGAAGGAGGAATATGGAGTTGGTCAAGATTATGGTGTTGAATGGCTCGAATGAGTGCAGCACATTCAATAAGTTCATCCCGGGTGCTGCAAAACAGTCGTCCCTTTGGAATGGCTCCAACCCAGTGACCCGCACGGCCGATTCGTTGGAGACCGATGGTTATGGCTCTTGGAGAACCTATCTGGCACACCAAATCAACTGAACCAATATCAATGCCTAACTCGAGGGAAGCTGTGGCGACAACCACTCGAGTCTCTCCATTTTTCAATCGGGTTTCGGCTGATAACCGCATCCGGCGGGACAAACTGCCGTGGTGCGTGGCCACGGCCTCTTCTCCCAATCGTTCGGTGAGATGATGAGCTATTCGTTCTGCTAGACGTCGGGTATTGACAAAAATAAGTGTCGATTGATGCGTGTGGATCAATTCTGTGAGTCGGTCGTAAATATCTGACCAAATGGCATTGGAAGCGATGGAACTTAGTTCGTCTTTTGGCACTTCGATGGCCAAATCCAGAATTCGATGTTGTCCCATGTTCACAATATGACAAGGATGAGAATCATTTGATGTCAGGTCAGGCCGGGAAGGGTTGATTGGTTGGCCAACTAAGAATTGAGCAATCTCTTCTATAGGACGTTGGGTGGCTGAAAGCCCGATTCGAGTGGGTGGGGTTGGCGTGAGGGCTGCAAGCCTTTCCAAAGACAGCGCTAAATGTGTACCTCGTTTATTTCCCGCCAGGGCGTGAATTTCATCGACAATGACGGTGTGAACGGTCTGAAGTATTCTCCGACTTTTAGGGCCCGTTAATAACAGAAATAGGGACTCCGGTGTGGTAATGAGAATGTGCGGTGGATGCTGGAGAAGACGTTGGCGATCTTTTTGTGGGGTATCTCCAGTCCGAACTTCAGCCCGAATTTCTGGTGTTAAGAATCCGGCGGACAGCGCTGCTTGAGATATTTCCGCTAACGGTTGGTGAAGGTTTTTTTGAACGTCATTGCTCAAAGCTTTCAGGGGAGAAACATAAAGCACATGCACCTGATTCTCTAACTCACAGGATAGGCCTAGTTTGAACAGTCTATCCACACAAGAAAGAAAGGCGGCCAGTGTTTTCCCCGATCCGGTTGGTGCGGCAATGAGCGTATGCTTTCCCGATTGAATCGGTGGCCAGCTGGCCTCTTGAACATTAGTAGGGGTTGAAAATTTGTCCCGAAACCACTGGGCAATAATCGGATGAAAGTTATCTAAACTCATGGGAGGGAAGTGTACCATACTTACCCTAGCAGGCGAAGGAAGGAGTCAAGGTTCCCAACAACGATTCATTTTCGGATGATGGATGAGCAGGGTCGAATGAAACTGGTTGTACAATTGGCCTTTTATGGCAGCGCCTTAGTCTGGACTTGAATGGAGAATAGAATCAGCTCGTTTTTCGACGATCTCGGCTTCCTCAGGCCTCTTAGACACCCTGAGAAAATTGGCGTAACGCCCCAGTAGTTTTTTGAGTTGAGGGTGTTGTGGACCTAAATGTTTTTCCGCAATCCGTATGGCCCGGGTAAAATACTCTTCAGCCATGTCAGGATTTTTTTGTACCTGTGCCAGGAAGCCAAGTGTCGATAAAGTTGGAATGAGGTGGGGATTGTCGGTGCCAAGAAAGTTTTCTAAAATATGTAAGGCTCTAGTCCACAAGGCCTCCCCCGCATCAAATTCTCCTTTTGAAAAATGTAGAGAGGCAAGATTATTCAGGCTTAACACAATGTCTGGATGATTGGGGCCTTGAATTTTTTCAATGATAATGAGTGATTGACGATACCGAAGCTCTGCTTCTTCATATTCACCAATGGCTTCGTGGACGGCCCCCAAATTGTTGAGGGTGGTAGCTTCTTCTGGGGCAGGTTCTTGGGGGTTTCCAAGGGAAGACAGCGCATTCAAAAAATGTGTTTTAGCGGAGCCAAGTTTGTTCTGTTGATAGGCTTTCATGCCGGCTGAATTTTCTCGTTCCCATTGAGGATTACTTGAATAGGCTGGTAGTGAAACCCCGGTGATAAAGAAGAATATTAATCCTATCATCCAGGTGGAGAGAGGGGAGGTGCAAGAAGTAGCCGTTTCGGAATTCATAAACATGGGATACTTCACGATTGAGGGCCAGTCAGAAACCTTATTGGGCTTCTTTGAAAATAGGACCAGGCAACAATGGCCAAGGTTGCGCCGGTGAAATCTGCTACGACATCCCAGAGGTCAATATCTCGATTGGGAACAAAATATTGATGAAATTCATCACTAATTCCAAAAAGGGTGGCAGCCAAAATAGCCCACAGCGCAGGGTAAGACAGGCTGGATTTTCCTAATCCCCCTTGAAAGACTCGTAAATACAAAATTCCTAATACGGCAAATTCTATCCCATGGGCCACCTTATCATTTTCAAAACCCCAAAAGTATGGATCAGGAAAATGATCTTCGGGGTGGGATAATGATGAGATAAAGAAAATAAGCAGTGAATATAGGAGTAAGGGAAACCAATACAGGGTTATTTGTCGTAAAGTGGGAAGGATATCGGGTTGCATGGTTGTGGAGAAACTTCTCCTGTACTTTTCGATGACAGAACCTTTTGATTGGTGAGGAAAAGTGTAGCAAAGAACAGGTGGTATACCCAATAAATTCTTATATTGGCAGAAATGGATATCAAGGGACCATAACATTACGCAATGAATAGCTAGTGCCTATTTTGCACAAACAAATTCCCTCTTCACAAATTTTTCCTCACGTTCTTATTACCTTTCTCCGATATAGATCCTATCAGGCGTACTAGGCTTTTAGAGGCCTCTTTCATCAAGTCAATAAGAACCAAGAAGCCACATGGGAAGGGCGTTGTTTAATGACTTCCTCCCTTTCTCAATATGATGGTCACCCTAACTGAGTGAGGATTCAAAAAAGAAAACAAACATTTGTGAAGAGTTAAACAGTGTAAAGGGCAAACTATTCGAGAGGGTAGGACGCAAAGCCAAGAGACCTGAACGGAGATAATAGTTATCTCAGGGTTTGTCTGGTTGCCAAACTGTGCTTGGCATAGTCCGCTGTCTGTTGCGCCCATCCCCGTTGCTTTTGGATGGGTTTTTTTATGAAAACGAAATGGATGGAAGTATGAACCAAATAAAATTCCGAGGTCTGAAATTTCGTGGCAAGCGGGTAGTGCAAGCAAAACATTCGGGAACGTCTTCCAAATCATCAGGGACCGACGCTCAAGTAAAGGACTTTGGGCTGGGAGATAAAACACCTGAGGATTTGGTATTGGAGTACCTTCCCATTATAAGAAGGATTTCTGCTGAGTTAGTGTTGAGGAACCCGGGACCATTGGATGTGGAAGATCTCACCAGTGCGGGCATGATGGGGTTACTGGCCGCCATTTCTAGGTTTGATCCCTCGAGAGAAACGAAATTCCGAACATTTGCTGAATATCGAATTCGAGGGGCCATGTTGGACGAGATTCGAGCAATGGATTGGGTTCCACGATCTGTGCGAACCCGAATTGATAAGGTTAACACCACCTCTGCCGAATTTATTAAAAAAACTGGTCGCCCTCCAAATCAAGAGGAAATGGCCAAAGCCTTAGGGGTGAGTTCTGAAGAACTGGCCGGGATTCCAGTCAGAGAAGCCACGGTGTTAAGTCTGGATGAAACGGTTGGAGATGATGATGATTTTTGTACGCTTAAAGATGTTTTGCCGGCTCTGAATCAACCCGATCCCTTGGCGTCCTGTATTTCTAATCAGATTGGGGATGTGTTAATGGCTGCCATTAATCGGCTTCCAGAACGGCAACGAAATGTGGTCCGCCTGTATTATTTTTCAGGATTGACGATGAAAGCGATTGGAGTTCAACATGGATTAACAGAATCTGGAGTGTGTCGAGTCCATGCAGAAGCGCTTCATCGGTTAAAAGTTGAATTGGATGCTATGGGAAATGAATTACAAGAACAGGCTTTTTCCTAATAGGGCATTACACTTCTCCCCGAAGAATTTCCGACTGACTTTCAAATATACCATTCCAACATAATTATTTTGAAAATTGGTACTAAGCAATGTGGAACCATGAGTATCGCATCATTTGTGAGGGGTGTGGGTTTGTGGGGTTTTCCCCTCATTCAGTTTTAAAGTCCAAACTCAAGAGTTGCCACGATTTTCTTGCTATGAGGTTTGGAATGAAAAGCCTCTACTTGAAAATGTCGGGGAAGAAAAGCGGCAAATGCCCAAATTGTCATGAGGAGGGGTTGATTCCTTTGAAACCTCCTCAGCTCGAAAGCATTGAGGAAATGTTCAACCCCTATTCTTTGGTTTCAAAAGATTAGACTCTCGCTAGATAGAAGAACCTTCCGAGATTAGGTTTGGTGTTTTTTGGGAATATAAAACTCATGCCCACCAATGGATGCTACTTTAAACCCAACCCGAGCCCATCTAGGCGTTCGGGCAATTCTGGGGTTGAAAAATAAGACGGCTCCATCAACGACATTTCTTCCATCTTGAACCAATCGCCAAGCGAGTAGGCTATCTTTCATATCTTTTAGATTCATATCCACCTGAACCTGGTGAGGGCTTTTTTTATTCCAAGGTTGAAATTGGCTTCGACGTAATACGGTTCCCCTGATCGTTCCATCGCTCTGATATTTCATTTTCATACGATTTCTAATTACGGCGGCAACAGCCATCTTGCCAGCAAAGCTCTCCCCACGTGCTTCTAAGTACACGGTTAAAGCGGCAAGGGTTTCGTCAAGGGGATTTGCCAGCTCAGAACGGTCAATATTGGCCAGAATAAGCTTTTTCTGGGGTATTGAAGCGTCTGCTTGTAATCCAAGGGATTGAAGGGCGGGAGCGGTGGTTTGAGGGAAAAGTGTTCCCGCTACCAAGGTTAACACCATAGTAGTGAAGAGAATGGTCCCCTGGGTTTTTGGAGAAAGGTGAACCATGGGAAAAACCTCCACGATAATTGAATAAGTTGGTCTCTGTCATCCTTCTACTATTTACTGCTAAATACTCTTAGTTGTTAAAACTGACTCATCTTTTGTTACATCTGAATCCTTAGTTTCCCTAGCTTCAGTCACGAGCCGTCCTTTCCCTAAGGCAATGAGTATGCCAAGGGAGGGGGTGAAAGGAATTTCTAAGGGATTTGTATTTTATGTGGAAAGTTAAACGGCTCTGTGTTTTATTCCTGCGATGTTATAAAACAGTTTGCTTGCCGAGAATCTTTGTTTTTTGGAAAATATACTGACAAATTGGTGAGCTATACTTGGGCTAATCCAAAATTTCCTCGAAGTTTTATAAGGTTATCTCGTTCTGCCAGGTCGAAAAAAAGGTTGACAAGTTGAGTGACGACATTTTGAGTCAATTCTTCAGAATAAATTTTATAATTGCAGTAAACTGTAAGAATGTGAGGTGTCTTCACGGTCAATCGTGAAATTATCATCATATTGAGCGAGGATCTCATGAATCCGACAAGAGTTTTTCAACCTCATGGCTTTCACAAAGGAAGTTTGTTCCTTTTAATCATAAGTCTGTTGTGGGTGGGCGGGGCGTTCGCTTCCACCTTGACCAATTCTCCAATTGAAAAACGGGAAAATCTTCGCCTTGCGAAGGTCTATTTAGCTGCAGGAGATTTCCGACGAGCTGTGTTGGCCTGTAAACAGGAAATAAATGAGACTCCCTCCGTAGAAAGCTATGTCTATTTGACCTATGTTTACCATGCGATTGAGGGGTATCTAAATTGGTTGGCGTCCAACGATGAATGGAATAAGGTTGCCCAATTGTCTCTTGGGCTGGCGACGAGGGGTACCTTTGATTTGGTGGACCCCGTGGATCCTATGGCACGTATGGCAAAGGAACTGATCGGTGAAGCGGTCCGCCAACAATTTGATGTCACAGCCGCTATGGCCAATCGACTAGATAGAGCTGTGGTGGACCGAATGTGGGTTGAACAGGCAAAATGGCAAGAAGCGAATCCCGATCACTGGTGGACGGGAGTTCCACATGAATGGAATTGGTAGCTAAAGGGGGTAGGGTCACCGAAGAGAAAATGGCGTGCTAAATACTTTGGATAAGTCAATTAATGGCTTGGTGGGTCGAAGTTTTAAGGGGTTAAGTAAGTTTAAGATCTGGCAACTTCCTTCTCCACTCAGTTTTGACTGTGGATAAAATGTAGTCGAAAGTTCCTCATGATCCAATGAATAGACCGTTTGCCCAGGTGGGGCCACCAATGCGGTCGGAAGCATTTGAGCATTCCCTCCCACCAATCCGCCTTTGACGAATGGGGTGCCTTCGCATTTTTTATCAAGAAAGTAGGCCACAGTAGATGGCGGTCCTTTAAACCCTGATCGAAACACTCTAAGGACAATGAGTTGATTGTCAATTTTTAAGGCCACCCACATTGGGTTAGCTTTGTCATCAGCAATTCCTATGACATCGCCAACCAGAACATTGTTTGTATCAAAAACTCGCAATCTTTCCTTGGATAAAAAGGTTTGGCCTACTGCATCCATTGGAAAAATCCATAAAACCATAAGCACACCTATCCAGTTCAAGGAAATGAAAGGAAGATGTTTTATTTTTTGATAGGAAGTGTGCTTCATTAGGCTACAAGTAATTAGTTAGAGTTTGGGACTTAGTGCTCATTGTATACGAATGCTGACGGCGTTCATTAATTGGTCTACTGTGTTCGGGCCTCTCAGGTCAATTCCCTGAAAGGGGTATACCCCCTGTTAAGCTGCTAAGGGGGTTGGTGTTTTGCCAAGATTGGCCTTATGTCTTTACTCTTCCCGAAGATTCTAGGGAAGTTGACAGTGCCTGATGACGTGGTTAGGATGACTACGCTTTTTGACTTATTTAAACGTGAAGAATCCAAGGAGGAAGTGGTGTCTGATCTTGTCGCACAAGCCGATGGAACAAACTGGGAAAAAGAAGTCATGCAGTCCTCAGATCTTGTAATGGTGGATTTCTGGGCAGTCTGGTGTGGGCCATGTCAAATGGTGGCTCCTATTGTTGAGGAACTCGCCAATGAATATTCAGGTAAGCTTAAAGTGATGAAATTGAATACGGATGAGGCTCCAGAAGTGGCGGGCCGCTATCAAATTATGAGTATTCCCACCATTTTATTTTTCAAGGGTGGGCAACCTGTTGAGAAAATTGTTGGGGCCAGACCTAAGCCTCAATTTAAACAAATTATTGACTCTCTCCTTGCTGGCCAATCGGCTTCTGCCTAAGAATGCTGGGCTGAGGTTCGCCTCGCATGCTCACGGAACTTCGCATTTCCAACTTTGCGCTTATTGATAGACTCCATTTGTGTTTTGAATCGGGGTTTCAAGTTCTAACCGGAGAAACCGGGGCAGGTAAATCCCTCCTCATTGATGCCCTATCCCTACTTGCGGGAGCACGACCATCCGTTGATTTTATCCGTTCCGATGCAGAAGAGGCTATTGTCGAAGCCTCTTTTTCCCTTCCATCCACGCACCCTATCCTGATTCAGCTTCGCGAACAAGATTTCCTTCATCCAGATGAGAGTGATCTCATCATAAAGCGGGTGATATCCCGGTCTGGACGAAATCGACTCCATGTCAATGGCAATCTTTGTCCCGTCCAAATTGTTCAGGAAATTGGCCGCCAATTAATTGATATCCATAGCCAACATGACCAACAGTCCTTAATTTCTGGAAAAGCCCAGCTCAGGGTTCTTGATGATTTTGCTAAATTAGAAGACCGCAAAAAAAGATATGGCCAACATTATGAAACCTGGCGTGCCTTGCAGGCTCAACGGGAAGAGGCGTTGCGTCAGGTTACCGGAATACGTGAGAAAGAAGAGTTTTTACGGTTTCAATATTCAGAATTGGAAAAAACGAATTTGCAACGTGGGGAAATTGAAGCTCTGACGAGTGAGCACCATCGTTTGCAACATGTCGAACGGCTGGGAGAATTATCCCAAGGCCTCTATGATGCTTTGTATCTTCGTGAGCCTTCTCTTTTGGATGAATTGCAACGGATTCATCAGCACCTTGGAGAATTGGCTTCTTTGGATAGTCGGGTAGAAGCTTGGACAACCCTGTGTGAACAAGCTATTGTGACGCTCCGGGAAGTGGCTGATGGCGTAAGAGATTATCGGGAAGAAATAGAATATGATCCAGCCCGTGTTGCCCAAATCAATGATCGGTTGTCGATCCTGCAGCGATTGGAGCGAAAATATGATTGTCAGAGTGATGAACTTCTTCAACGGCTGATTCAGCTCAAACTTGAACTCGAGGGGTTGGATTCAAGTCAGGATAGTTTTGATGTGTTATCGAAACAAATTGAGGAAGAAGAAAACTGTGTGATCCGGTATGCCAAGGATTTATCCAAAGTACGACAACGGGCTGCCAAGTCACTGGAAACCAAAGTGAAAAGAGAATTGGGGGATCTGGGAATGAAACAGATTCAATTTCAGGTTAAAATTGAGTCCGTCTATTTACCCAGCGAATTAAATGCGAATGGTGGCGATCGAATCATTTTTCTTTTATCCACCAATGAGGGAGAACCTCTCCAATTATTGAATCGTGTTGCTTCCGGTGGGGAACTGTCGCGAATTATGTTAGCCATCAAAACGGTGTTGGCTGAGGTCGATCTCATTCCGGTGTTAATTTTCGATGAAATTGACTCGGGGGTGGGTGGGAGAGTGGCTACAGTCATGGGGGAACGACTCCGGGCGCTTTCACAATTTCATCAGGTTTTTTGTATTACCCATCTTCCGCAGATTGCTGCATTGGCGCATGCTCATTATCGTATTGAGAAAATCACGGTTGATAAACGAACAATATCTCAGGTGAAAAAGTTAAATTCCCCGGAACAGCATGA
>CAZKRH010000150.1:0-6566 GCA_964555115.1 uncultured Nitrospiraceae bacterium
CTAAAAACCGAAACTTGAAAAACCATGAAGGAAGAATGTCTTCTATAAACCCATGTGAAAACATGGCGTGTAATTCAGGAATCTGGCCCACGGTCCGATTGGAAATCTTCCAGATATACACGCCATCACCACGCGGCACTCGCTGCATCAGAATATCAAACGTTTTTCCCTTAGACTTGATACGGCCAATTCGGTCTCGATAACCGGGAAGTCCATCCTCCACAAAACCTTTGGGGTGATCACTCAATTCCGAAGGGTGGATCAAAATCGTCCGCGCTAATACAATCCGCAACTGACGAGCCAATTCCGGTCCTGGTATTTCTCTCGTCCCTTTCGGTAAATTTCGAAGGTCGAGAAATGCAACCGCCGTTTCGAAATCTCCTTTCTCGGTCACTTGCAAGAATTCTCGAACACTCCGACGAGGCGTTCCACGGTCAAACTCATCTTCAGGAATCTCTGCCTCCAACTTCACCGCCTTTTCGGCCTCGATCTCTTTTTCAGACGTATCCTCCATAACTTCCGAAAGCGTAGGCTGCGCATAGAGACTTTCCATTCCTAAAGGCATCATCAGGAAGCACAGGGGCACTGCCAGCACAAGAGCGATAAGGGTAGGGATCTTTCTTCTCCATTGACATTGATTCATGAGATGCGTCCTCCTTCTTTAGGATATATGGGGAGCTATTCCAGTGACATTCCAGGGATGATGACAGAGCTACTGAGTGTATTTCAAAGGTTCTGGATTCATGTAGCCATGGGGACGCTGGGTTAGGGTCCTCTCTGAAAAATCAGTAGCGCTTTTGTTATTGGAAATAGTGAGTATCTGAGCCAGTCTCAGAATATCTTCATGGAAGGTCATATGATTCAGAAAAGGTTCTAGCACCTTTCCCTTTGGCCCACGTCTTTGTGTTCGGGAAGTTGTATCAGATCGGACTCTATTCCTAACGTGATTAAAGAGCGCACTGGCTGTGATACTTTTGTAGTACCAATTGAAGACCAACAAGCTCCTACCAACTTAAGCCACAGAGGGCTTGTCCCCTTTCTTTGCACAAGTAGAAACCGTATACTTCACGTTGTGTTTCCCTGAGTGTTTCTGGAGCTTTCCTGTATGAATATGTCAATCGATGTTATTCGGCATAGAAAATGGGTAAGTACGTACAACTGGAGAGGGTACGCCAACTACCTTCTTACCATTGTTGTTGTTGGTCTTTCTGGGTGCGGCACGGAAGCCCAGACTCCTCCCCCTCCCTCTCCGTTGGTGGCCGTCACCTCTGTCGCGCAAGAAACTGTTGCTATATATGGAGAATACGTTGGGGAGACTGAGTCTTCCCGTTCGGTCGAACTTCGCGCGAGGGTAGAAGGATTTCTCGCCAAGATTAATTTTAAGGAAGGAAGCTTGGTACACAAAGACGACTTACTCTTTGTCATTGACCCGCGGACTTACCTGGTTCAAGTTCATAAGGTCGAGGCCAGTTTAGCGAGGGATAATGCCGCTCTACTTAAGGCGCGCCAGGATGCGAAGCGATTTCACGCCCTTCACGCCAAAGATGCCATTAGCACGAGTCGTCTTGAACATGCCATCGCCACTGAAAAGGAAAAAGAAGCCACACTGGCTGTCGGTGTTCAACAATTGGAACAGGCAAAACTCAACCTGAGTTTCACCAAGATTTTTGCACCCTTGTCAGGTCGCATTGGGAAGACGGAGGTTCGGGTCGGTTCTCTCGTCGGAAAGGGTGAGCCAACACTCCTCGCGACGATTTCTCAGGTCGACCCCGTGTATGTGAACGTCAGTATCAGTGAAAGGGATTATCTTCTCACGGCAAAGAAACGTGAAGAACTTAGGAAAAAGATACGGGCAGGACAGGCCATAGCCGAGGAGGTTTTCAACCTCACCATGATCCTGGCAGATGATAGTATTTACCCGTATAAGGGTACGTTCAACTTTATTGACCGAAAAATGGATGCGTCCACCTCTACTCTTCCTGTCCGTCTTGAATTTCCAAATCCCACCGGCATTCTTCGCCCTGGGCAGTTCGTCCGAATTCGGGCTGTGCTTGAAGAACGAGAAGATGCCCTGTTGGTACCCCAGCGCGCCGTTCAAGACGGAATGGAGGGCGCCTCGGTTTTTGTCGTACGGCCGGATAACACGGTGGACAAGAGGCAAGTGAAAGTCGGACCCAGAAAGGGCAGCCGATGGGTGATTGAGGAAGGCCTCAACCCCGGTGACCTCGTTATCATTGAAGGCATTCAGAAAGTTCGTCACGGAATGCAGGTGACTCCCATCACTGACGCTTCAGCTGACCCCATGCCTGTGCCTGCGAAAACCACGCCACTCCCCCCCACAGACCCCGAAGCGGAAACCTAATCCAGAGATCTCGTTGTGGTAAATTTTTTCATCGATCGCCCGATTTTCTCCTCGGTGATTTCCATTGTCATTGTTCTTGCCGGGTTGATTTCTCTTCTTGGGATTCCCATTGCCCAATATCCAGAAATCACTCCTCCCCAGGTTGAAGTCAAAACGACCTATGCCGGGGCAGGGGCTGATGTTGTTGCGTTGACCGTGGCCACCCCCATCGAACAAGAGGTCAATGGCGTGGAGAACATGATTTATATGTCCTCCAAGAGTGCCAATGACGGCTCCATGACCCTGACTGTCACCTTTGATATCGGGACCAATCTTGACCAAGCATCCGTCAACATTCAGAACAGAGTTGCGATTGCCCAGAGTAAGTTGCCAGAGGAAGTCGTGCGGAATGGCATTACCACCAAAAAAAAATCATCGAATCTCTTAATGATCGTGGCGCTGCAAGCCACAGACTCGCAGTTTGACCAACTCTTCCTCAGCAACTACACCGCGATCAACATCCTTGACCAACTCAAGCGACTCCCAGGCGTTGGTGAAGCCAAAGACCTCGGCGCACGCGATTATGGCATGCGTATCTGGCTCAATCCCGACAGGCTGACCAGCCTTGATTTGACCGTCACGGATGTTTCCAATGCCATTCGGGAACAAAATGTTCAGTTCGCCGCCGGTCAGATTGGCCAGCCTCCAGCACCACCCGGGCAAGAGTTTCAATATAATCTCAACGCCAGAGGCCGTCTTTCTCAGGTATCCGAATTTGAAGACATTATTTTGCGCACAGGGGAAGGCGGATCGATCGTCCGCGTGAAGGATGTGGCCAAGGTGGAACTCGGAGCCCAGGCCTATACCCAATTCGGTCGGCTCAACGGAACCCCCAGCACATTAATAGGGATCTATCAACTTCCCGGTGCCAATGCCCTGGAAACAGCAGAAACCGTCCGAGCGACAATGAATGAGGTGGCAGATCGCTTCCCTGACGGCATTGTGTACACCGTCCCCTATGATACGACGATTTTTGTGACGGAATCGATCCGGGAAGTCATCATCACCCTGTTTGAGGCGGTGTTTCTGGTGTTTCTGACTGTCTACATTTTTCTCCAAAACTGGCGAGCCACGTTGATTCCCTTGCTCACCATTCCTGTCTCTTTGATCGGCACGTTTGCCTTTATGGCTGGATTCGGGTTTTCTCTCAATACCTTGACGCTCTTTGGGCTAGTCCTCGCGATTGGAAACGTCGTCGATGACGCCATCGTGGTGGTTGAGGCCACTCAACGATATATCGATGAGGAAGGTATGGCTCCTCGGGCGGCAGCTAAAAAAGCTATGAGCGAAGTGACAGGTCCCATCTTTGCTACGACCTTGGTCCTATTGGCTGTCTTTATCCCTGTCACGTTTTTGGGAGGTATAACCGGGCAGTTGTTTCAACAATTTGCGATCACCATATCGATCGCGGTGGTCCTTTCCAGCCTGAATGCTCTGACCCTCAGTCCGGCGTTGTGCGGTATCCTGCTACGTCCCGCTCACATCCCATCAGGTCCCCTGGGGTGGTTTTTTCAGCACTTCAACAGGATTTTTGATCGATGGACGAACGGATATGAGCGATCAGTCAAAGTCGCGGTGAAACGCGTGACGGTTTCCCTCGCTCTCTTTCTCTTACTCGTCATCTGTACCGTTAGCCTTTTTTCTTCCATTCCCACAGCCTTTGTACCCGAAGAGGATCAAGGATTCTTTTTTATCAATATTCAACTTCCAGATGCCGCCTCACTCCAACGAACCACGAAGGTGGTTGATCAGGTCGAAGAGATTTTGAAGAGTATCCCCGAGATCAGCAATCTTATCACGATCGGAGGGTTTAGCCTGTTGAACAACACTGTTAGCTCGAACGTGGCCTCACTGATTCCTACTTTAACCCCATGGGCCGAGCGCGACTCGCCCGATCTTCATGCAAGCAACCTCGCTCGGCTCGTTCGGGCCAAGTTGAGTACTATTCCCAACGCCGTGATTGTTGCATTCCCTCCCCCAGCCATTCCCGGCCTGGGGAACGCGGGAGGGTTTCAGTTCCAACTCCAAGACCGCGGGGGTGGCAGTCTTCAAAACCTGGTCGAAGTCTCAAATGACCTGATTGGTGCGGCAGCCCAGAGGCCGGACTTGAACCGGCCCTTTACCATGTTTCGAGCGAACGTCCCCCAGTTGGCCTTGGACCTCGATCGCACCAAGGCGAAAATTCTGGGCATTCCCCTTAGTGAAATCTTTAGTTCGGTTCAGACGTACCTGGGGTCCTATTACGTGAACGACTTCAATAGATTTGGTCGCACCTTTCGAGTGATGACCCAAGCCGAACCACAATTTCGCACCAGCTCCGAAGATGTCAAACGGATTCAGGTACGCACTCAAGACGGGAAAATGGTTCCTCTGAGTACTCTGACAACGCTCACCCCCACCTTTGGTCCTGAATTCATCACACGATACAATCTTTACCGGACGGTGGAAATCATAGGGTCAGCCAAGCCGGGCTTTAGTTCAGGCCAAGCCATAGCGGCCATGGAAGATGTGGCCCGAACGACTCTTCCCAACAACATGGGTTTTGAATGGACCGGTATCGCCTTTCAAGAAAAACTTTCTGGAGGTCAAGCGCCGATGGTGTTTGCCCTGGGTATGGTGTTTGTCTTCCTCATCCTGGCCGCGCAATATGAAAGTTGGTCGGTTCCTTTTGCCGTCATCCTCGCCGTTCCCATCGGGATATTTGGTGCCGTAGGAGCCCAACTCATGCGTGGATTGGACCTGGGAGTGTATGCGCAGATTGGTCTCGTCATCCTCATTGGGCTGGTCTCCAAAAATGCCATCCTGATCGTAGAATTTGCCAAATTGAAACACGAAGAAGGCCTCTCACTTCGGGAGGCTGCGGTTGTTGCTGCCCGACTTCGTTTACGGCCAATCATTATGACCTCATTTGCGTTCATTCTTGGTGTGGTACCTCTGGTGGTGGCCACGGGAGCCGGAGCCGCAAGCCGCATTTCACTTGGAACCTCCGTGTTTGGGGGAATGCTGGCAGGTACCCTCCTCGTCATCTTTTTTGTCCCGGTGTTCTTTGTCTCGATTCTAGGATTCAGTGAGCGAAAAATTTCGGACACCTCTACAACCCGGGATCATGAGAAAGATTCGGAATTGGGCAGTCATCACCCGTTTCATGATCCTCAATCACAAGGCGATGCCATTGTTCCTTCAGAGGGAGGCCCCAAATTATGAAGCCATCCATTCTCACCATGGTTATCCCCATCTTTTTCGCCGGTTGCTTGCTTGGCCCAGATTATGAACGTCCCACAATACTAGAACCAGAGGCCTTCCGGAACCAAACCGAGGAAGCGATCGACACCAATTCATTGGCAGAAATGCCGTGGTGGGAGCTTTTCCAGGATGAGATACTTCAAGACCTCATTCGAACCGCGTTGGAAGAAAACAAAGACCTTCGCCTCGCAGTGGCCAGAATCGAAGAAGCCCGTTCGGAACTGGGCATCACCACATCCGACCTGTTTCCGCAAGTCCAGGGTGAAGGGGCCTACATGAGACAAAGGATCCCCGGAACGCTGTTTCCAGGAACCAGTGCAGACACCTCTCTGAACACCTCTTCCTACAATGTCGGAGGATCGCTCTCCTGGGAGATCGACCTCTGGGGACAGATTCGTCGGGCCACCGAGGCCTCGTGGGCCAAACTCTTCGCCAGTGAAGAAGCCCAGCGAGGAGTCACCATTGGTCTTATCAGCCAAGTGGCCCAAACCTATTTTGAATTGAGGTCCTTGGATCTGGAACTTGGAATAACCAGTCGGACACTGGAGTCACGGAAGGCCATGTTTCAGATTGTCGTTTCGCGACATGAGGAAGGTTTGGTTTCGGGATTAGACAGGGCCAAAGCCGAAGCCGAAGTGGTAAAGGTCGCCTCTCAAATTCCAGATCTGGAACGGGCTATTGTCCAAAAGGAAAATGCACTGAGCATCCTCTTAGGCCAGAACCCATCTTCAATTAAACGAGGCCGTCAACTCACAGAGCAAACTACCCCTCCAGTTATCCCAGCCGGATTGCCTTCGGCTCTACTCGAGCGACGCCCTGACATTCTCCAGGCGGAGCAAAACCTCGTTGCCTCCACGCCTTCAAAGGCCACACCCTCAATTTGACATACTCGTTCATCTTTCCCAACGTCAATTATTCCAAG
>CAZKRH010000151.1:0-21175 GCA_964555115.1 uncultured Nitrospiraceae bacterium
AAGAACGAGGCTATGTCATCTATGCGGGGCAAGGCCATTTGGAATCAAAAATCTTTCGTGTAGCCAACATGGGAGCCTTGACCACACAGGATTTTGAAGGGTTTTTGTCAGCGTTTGAGGAAATCATTCAAGAAACACCAACCTCGGCATGAAAGCGATCATTTTAGCAGCGGGGGGCGGGAAGCGTCTTTGGGGCATCACCAAGGAGATACCCAAACCTCTTATCCAGCTTGGAGGAAAATCCCTTCTCCGACGCCACATGGAAAATTTGGTAGCCTTAGGGATCCGAGAAGTTGTGTTAGTGGTTGGCTACAAACAGGAACTAATTCGACAAGAAATGGCACAATTTCCCCAAGATATCCAGGTTCACTTTCTGGTCAATGAGGATTATGTGCGGGGGAGTATAGGATCCTTGTGGGTGGCTCGATCCGAATTCACCGATGACATGGTAATTATGGATGCAGATGTGTTGTATCACCCTGCTATTCTGGACCGATTGCTTAAGTCACCCTTAGAAAATGTTTTATTAATGGATGAAACGGTCCATCAGAAAACGGAAGAATGCATGGTGGTGGTCCGCGATCAACGGGTAATTGCTCTCACAAAACACATGCCTCAAGAATATGATGAGGCAGGGGAGGGCGTAGGGTTTTTAAAAGTGGGGAAAAGCTCGTCTCCCAAATTGATCGATTCACTAGGTGATTGTATCCAAGACAACAAGCTGGATTTGGAATATGAAGATGCCTTGAAAAATTTCTTTTGTGAAGTCCTTGTGGGTTATGAGAAAATTGGGGGACTACCTTGGATTGAAATTGATTTCCCCGAGGATATTGAAAGAGCAGAGCACGATATTTTGCCTCAATTACCCTAAGCCTTTCTTCTAAAGAAAGGATCTCTTCTTTATAGGTGTGGTATGGATGGAACCCTGCATCAGTCTGAAATCAGCACCGTCGATACGGCAATTCTCTTAGCGTCGACGGGAGTGTTTGATATCGCCAGTCCTGGGTCTTCTTCAAAAATTGGCGCGTTGACTCGAATTGGGGGACTCACTCTTTTCCAACGAACATTGTTTAATCTCCAAAAAGGTGGGATTTCTCAGGTTCTGACCCTTGTAGGAGAAGAAGAGGCGACCCTTCGGGCCCTGATTCGACATGATGATCGGATCAGATTGGCGGTGCGGTGGTTACCCATACGTGAATTCCCGCCCTCCGACCCGCATACATGGGAAACGTTAGGAGGTGAGGTGAAGGGATCCTGTCTTATCCTGGGAAGTCATATGGTTTTTGCTCCATCATTGATCGAAACCTTGCGAGAGGGAGGCAGGGAAGGTCGAGTTGTAGTGGCTATTGGAAGACCTGGTCATCATGGATGGATGGGGAACCCTGGAGTCATCATGCGAGCGGACCCCCATCCCGAGGGTTTAGCTCAACGTGTAGTCTTCCATGATTTCAATCATACGCCAACTGACTCAGGTTCTGGTGGCGGTGGTGGAATGGCACCCGCGGCCGACCTGGTGGTCCTGCCTGCCCGTCTATTGGGAATTTCAGGAGCCTGGAAGACACCCCTCGTGGGTCCCATCCGATTGGCATTAGAGCAAGCTGCGGCAGAGGGTGTCGTGAATACCGTGTCAGCCTCTACCCATGGGTACTTTGATGCCCGTGTGCCCAAAGGCCCAAAACTCGCTGAGCAGATTCTTCACCGATCAATCCAGACCGTGAAGGGAAGCCTTGATGGGGTGGTCGATCGAGTCGTCAATCGAAAACTGTCAGGAGTCTTTACTAAAGCGTTTATTTGGTTAGGAGTATCTCCAAATGTGATTACCATCCTTTCCATGGTGATCGGTCTTGCTGGGGCAGTGTGTTTTGCCCATGGTCTTTATTTTTGGGGAATAGTAGGAGCGTTGTTATTTCAACTATCCGTGATCATTGATTGTTGCGATGGGGAAGTGGCGAGGCTCACCTTTTCGGAATCTCCATTTGGAAAAGAATTGGACATTATTGCGGACAATATCGTGCATATGGCCATTTTTGCCAGCATTGCGTGGGGAAGTTATTCTCAAGGTGTATGGGATGGAAGTCAGCTTCCCTTAATTTTAGGTACGGTCGCGGTTGCAGCCAACGGATTGTCCTTGTGGTTGGTCAATCGCGTGAGATATATGAAATCCCATCCCCGGCAATGGCGGCAGTTGTCGGGTGGACAACGTGAACGGCTTGAATTTATTTTAGGCCATGTCGCCAACCGAGATTTTTCGGTCCTGGTGTTCTTGTGTGCCATTGTGCAAGTCTTACCCTGGTTTCTTGGAGTGGCGGCAATAGGCTCCACGTTTTTTGTGCTGACCATGCTGTGGACATTGAGGTCTTCCCTCCTTTCCAGTGATTAAACTGGGCCTGTTTCTCATTGGGCTGGTTGCTCTCACTGGGTTAGTGTGGCATGTCGGTCCTGGTCGTATTGTCACAACTCTTTCAATCCTCGGGCCCATCCCACTCATTCTTATTTTTCTCCCTCTGTTCATTGTGTATGTTCTCGAAGCCTATGGCTGGTACCTGACGTTAGGGGCACCCCATGCGCCAAAAGTGGGATTAGTGAAATTGTTTATGGTGCGAATGGCAGGAGAGGTGATTAATGTGACCACCCCGACTGGGTATGTCGGGGGGGAACCCATGAAAGCGTATTTATTGGGCAAATATGGGGTGCCCCTGGTTGAGGGAGGCGCTTCGGTTGTCACGGCCAAAACAACCATGACCATGGCCCAAGTCATGTTTATCTTGATGGGATTAGCCGTGATGGTGTGGGTTCTGGGAGCCACAGACCATAATATGATAGCCGTCCTGGTCAGTGTGGGTGTGTTGGCCTGTGGGTTAGGGGGATTGGTCATAGCCCAACGAGTCGGAATAGGGACCGGCCTGTTATGGCTTCTTCGAAAACTAGGAATTCGTCTGGCCTGGCTAGAACAACGTGAATCTCAAATCAGACAATTAGATGACACCATTCGAAGGTTTTATACGGAACGCCGAGGGGCGTTTTACGCCTCGGTCAGCACCTTTTTAGTGGCATGGATGACAGAGACCTTTGAAGTGTTTGCCATTCTCTATTTTTTGGGCGTTCCGGTAGATTGGCTTTCATCATTTGCCATTGCGGCGCTGTCAGTGTTGATAAAAGGCAGTGTCTTTTTCATTCCTGGGAGTATTGGTGCTCAAGAAGCGGGCTACCTGTTGCTGTTGTTGGGTTTTGGGTATGACGAAGTGACGGGGATTGCCTTTGCGCTAATCCGACGGTTACGAGAAATTCTTTGGATTGGGATTGGGCTGGTGTTTTTGATGGTGTTAAAAGGCAAGAATCCCTTAGCCCTCTCATCTTCTTCATCATCCTCCTAAAAATAAATCTTCTTTTATCTCCTGAGCCAGTTGATTCCCCAAAATCAATCAAATTTATGGAGTAACCTCACCATCACCTGTTTCAATTGGTAATGGGACAGTTTATTCAAATAAGAAAATAGAATTGAGGAAAATCAAAAATGAGATCGAACCAAAAGGTGGTTGAAAAGATCTGAAAAAGGATGGTGAGGTATACTACTGATCTCGGTTGACCATGTAGTCGGCAACCGTCGTAAGGGCTCGTTTGGCGGGACTATCTTCATAGGTATCAAGCTCCTGAATGGCAGCTTCAATATATTCCTGGGCTCGGGATGCGGTATAAGCCAGGGAGCCATATTGCTCCATGAGTCCGATTAAATGAAAGAGCGCGGCTTCATCTAATTCATGCGACTCAATTTGTCTGAGAATTTGCGTGCGTTCTTCATACGCACAGGCTTGCAATAGATGGATTAATGGAAGGGTAATCATACCTTGTCGAAAGTCTTGTCCCAGCGTTTTTCCTAATCTCTCTCCATCTGCCGTATAGTCTAAATGGTCATCGGCCAGTTGGAAGGCCATGCCCATTTTCATGCCGAAACGATAGAGAGCGGCCTGTTGAAGTTCGGTGGCTCCTCCGACAATGGCCCCCACTTTACAGGAAGCTGCTACGAGGGCCCCAGTTTTGTATTCAATGACTCGAAGATAATCTGTTTCCGTTACCGAGGGTTGAGCGGCCGCACACAGTTGTAAAATTTCTCCCTCAGCCATCTTTTTACATGCTTCGGAGAGGACTTCATTCACCCCATGGTTATGAAAGGCCGAGATTTGGCACATGGCCCTGGAGTACAGGTAATCCCCTACCAAAATGCTGGCATGGTTGCCCCAGATTCGTCGAGCGGTGTCTTGCCCACGCCGAAGCTCAGCTTCATCCAAGACATCGTCATGGAGTAAGGTGGCTGTATGAATAAATTCAATGAGGCTACCCAGCATGAAATCTTGTTGGCGGACATACCCAAAAAGACGGGAACACAACACGAGAAGGAGGGGACGGATTCGTTTGCCCCCGCTACTTAAAATGTGGGCGGCAATTTCATTAATGAGGGGAATTTCAGAGTCGAGATTTTTTCTGATCTGGGCTTCAACTTCATCCAGATCTCCCCGGTATATAAGCCAGACTTCCTCCATGGATAGGGAGCTTTGAGCGACCGGTGGTACATTGCCCATGTAGGCGATACTAGGTAAGGGCCTAGTGTTTGTCAAGGTAATGGAAACAGAATTCTCCAGGAAGGGCGGAGATCCAAAAGAGGCTATGGAGAGGAATATGAGGAGTAAAGAGTCGTACCTATTGTCTTGACACTCTCCGGGGCCTTCCAGTAAGGTTTGTGGAGCTTTTCTTGTCTTTTTCCGCAGGGTTAGGCTTTATAATCTGTACTTATGCTGTGCTCCCCCGGAGTGGGAGGGTAGAGTCTTCCATTTGCTCTTTCAGGGCACACAACAACAACGAGTCACGAATTCCTCGTAGCCAGGGGACGATTGGGCTCCCTTTAGGTAGGGTTTTTTATTTATGAATATTCCTGGATATCCACCCAAGCAGGGTTTATACGACCCCAGATTTGAAAAAGACGGTTGTGGTATTGGCTTTATTGCCAATATTAAAGGCCAGAAATCTCATGCCATTATTCAAAATGGATTGAAAATTCTGGACAACCTGTATCATCGGGGAGCTCAGGGGTGTGATCCGTGTACCGGGGATGGGGCAGGCATTCTTCTTCAAGTGTCTCATGAATTTTTTAAGCGGGCTACGGCAGATTGTGGCATTCAGCTTCCTGGGCAGGGCGCGTATGGCGTGGGTATGGTGTTTCTCCCACTGGATCCGGAAAGGCGGGGACAATGTGAGAAACTTTTTGAGTCCATTATTCAAAAAGAAGGTCAAAGGTTTCTTGGGTGGCGAGATGTTCCCATCAAAGAAGAACATTGTGGTGATGTGGCCAGAAGATCTGTTCCCTATATCCGACAGTTTTTCGTAGCTCGGGATATTTTGAATGAAAGTCAATTCGAACGAAAACTGTATGTCATTCGAAGGCAAATTGCCCGGGCTATTCGAGAATCCGCTCTGGTGGAACGGGGCATCGTGTATATTTGCAGTTTGTCAGGGAATACCATTGTGTATAAGGGTATGCTGCTTCCCCATCAGCTTCCGTTGTTTTTCCCTGATTTAGCCGATACGAGCATGACGGCCTCTTTGGCCTTAGTCCATTCCCGATTTAGCACGAATACCTTCCCGTCTTGGTCTCTGGCGCATCCTTATCGCTATTCGGTGCATAACGGTGAAATTAATACCCTCAAGGGAAACGTGAATTGGATGAGGGCTCGCCAAGGGAAATTACAATCGGATTTGTTTGGCAAAGATTTAGAAAAACTCTACCCCATCATCTATGAGCACCAAAGTGATTCGGCTTGTCTGGACAATGCCATTGAATTTCTCATGATGGGGGGGCGTTCGTTACCTCATGCCATGATGATGCTCATACCTGAACCTTGGGTAGGGAATCCCAATATGAATCTCGATCGTCGGGGGTTTTATGAATATCATGCCTCGATGATGGAACCCTGGGATGGTCCCGCGGCGGTGGCCTTTACGGATGGCAAACTCATTGGTGCCACGTTGGACCGCAACGGCCTTCGACCGTGCCGATATCAGGTGACCAAGGATGATCATGTCATCTTAGCCTCTGAAGCGGGTGTGCTGCCTATTGATCCGATGAACATTCGCGAAAAAGGTCGGTTGCAACCGGGGCGGATGTTTGTCGTGGATACCGAAAAGGGGCGGATCATTGATGACGAGGAAATCAAGGCAGATATGGTTCGGCGAAAACCCTATCGAGCGTGGGTGACCCAATATCGCGTGTCATTGGATGAACTGCCGGAACCGTTGAATGTCCCCCAGCCAGACCATCCGACCCTTCGGCTACGTCAGCACGCGTTTGGGTTTACGATTGAAGAATTAAAAATGGTGGTCTCCCCCATGGTCATGAATGGGGAGGAGCCTACGTCCTCCATGGGGACGGATACGCCCCTGGCTGTGTTATCGAATCAGCCTCAGCTCTTATTTAAGTATTTTAAGCAATTGTTTGCTCAGGTCACCAATCCGCCCATTGATCCAATTCGTGAGCAGTTGGTCATGTCGTTGGTGACGAATATTGGCCCCAAGCCCAATCTGGTGGCGGAAACCCCGGAAGCCTGTCGTCGCATTAAGGTGCAACAACCGATTCTGACCAATGCGGATCTCCAAAAAATTCGGGAATTCGAGGATCCCCACTTTAGAAGCATCACGCTACCCATGTTGTTCCCTGTGAAAGAAGGGGCTGATGGCATTGGGCCGGCTGTTGATCGCCTATGCCAGGATGCCTCGCAGGCGATCAAAGATGGAGCTAAGTTTCTGATTTTGAGTGATCGAGGCATTTCTGAAGAATGGGCACCCATTCCCAGTTTGCTGGCCATTTCATCGGTGCATCACCATCTCGTGAATGAGGCGACAAGGACTGAGGTTGGGCTGATTGTGGAAACAGGAGAGCCTCGGGATGTTCATCAATTTGCTTGCTTGATTGGGTATGGGGCGGGGACGGTGAATCCGTATCTCCTTTTTGAAAGTTTGATTGATATGGAACGGGAGGGATATCTCCCTGAAGGATTGGATGCGGATACGGCTACGGAAAAGTATATTAAAGCGATTAATAAAGGCCTCCTGAAAATATTTTCCAAGATGGGAATTTCTACGGTGCAATCCTATTGCGGTGCCCAAATTTTCGAGGCGCTTGGACTCAGTCTTGAGTTAGTGGACCGGTATTTTACGGGAACGCCGTCTCGAATAGAGGGGATTACGATTCGGGATATCGGGGAAGAAACGTTACGCCGACATACCACCGCGTATAAACCGCTGGCTATTCGGCAATTGGATTTTGGCGGAGAAATCCATTACCGGATTCAAGGGGAACACCATAATTGGAATCCAGACACCATTTTTAAATTACAACTTGCGACGAGGACCAATGATGCCACCACCTTCGAAGAATATTCGAAGCTGGTCAATGACGAAAGTCAGCGGCGATCCAATCTGCGAGGTTTGTTAGATTTTAAGGTGTTACCCGAACCGATTCCTCTAGAGGAAGTGGAATCCGTTAAGGATATCGTCAAGCGATTCACCACCGGGGCGATGTCGTATGGCGCCATCAGTAAAGAAGCCCATGAAACCTTGGCCATTGCGATGAATCGAATAGGGGCCAAGAGCAATACCGGAGAAGGGGGTGAAGACCCTGCACGCTTTATCCCCATGCCGAATGGTGATTCAAAAAATTCGTATATCAAACAGGTGGCATCTGGTCGATTTGGGGTCAATGCGTTTTATTTAGTGAATGCCAAAGAACTGCAGATCAAAATGGCTCAAGGAGCGAAGCCTGGAGAAGGTGGACAATTGCCTGGCTATAAGGTGGATGAAGTGATTGCCAACATGCGTTTTTCTACACCTGGTGTCGGTCTCATTTCTCCTCCACCCCATCATGATATTTATTCCATTGAGGATCTCGCCCAATTAATTTTTGATCTCAAAAATTCCAATACCGAGGCGGATGTGTCGGTGAAACTGGTTTCAGAAGTGGGCGTGGGGACCGTGGCTGCTGGAGTGGCGAAGGCCCATGCCGATAAAGTTCTGATTAGTGGAGATTCTGGTGGAACGGGTGCCTCACCGTTATCTTCGATTAAATATGCCGGGATTCCCTGGGAACTGGGATTGGCCGAAACGCATCAAACGTTAGTGCTCAATGATCTGCGTGGTCGTATTCGAGTCGAAACTGACGGGCAAATGAAAACGGGTCGGGATGTGGTGGTGGCCGCGCTCCTGGGCGCAGAAGAGTTTGGATTTTCGACTGCTCCTCTTATCGTGGAGGGGTGCATCATGATGCGGAAATGTCATCTCAATACCTGTCCGGTTGGGGTGGCAACCCAAGATCCGGAACTTCGGAAGAAGTTCACCGGGCAACCTGAACATGTGGTGAATTTTTTCTTTTTTGTGGCGGAAGAAGTACGACGAATCATGGCCCAGCTGGGGTTCCGAATGTTTACCGAGATGATTGGTCGTGTGGATAAATTGAAAATCGAAAAAGCGTTGGATCATTGGAAAGCCAAAGGGATAGATCTGTCTCCACTGTTATGGCGACCTGAGGTGGGTGATGATGTGGCGCAGTATTGTGTGCAATCCCAGGATCATGGGTTGGATAAATTGCTGGACAATCAGTTAGTTGAGCAATGTCAGCCGGCCATTCAACATGGGGACAAAGTATCGTTGGCGTTTCCGATCCGAAATGTGAATAGAACGACGGGTACGATCCTTTCTAGTCATATCGCGAGAAAGTATGGGCTTGAGGGCCTTCCTGAAGACACCATCCAAATAAAATTTACAGGTTCCGCAGGGCAATCGTTTGGGGCCTTTCTGGCACATGGGATTACCTTAACGCTTGAAGGCGAATCCAATGATTATTTGGGTAAAGGGCTTTCCGGGGGAAAAGTGATTGTGGTTCCTCCCAGTGGATCGACTTTTATTCCCGAAGAAACTATTTTAATTGGGAACACGTCTCTCTATGGGGCGACAGCCGGGGAAGCTTTTTTCTATGGAACGGCCGGCGAGCGGTTTGGCGTTCGAAATAGTGGTGTGCGGGCGGTGATCGAGGGAACTGGCGACCATGGGTGTGAGTACATGACTGGCGGGGTGGTGGTGGTTTTGGGCAAGACGGGACGTAACTTTGCTGCGGGAATGTCCGGTGGAGAAGCCTATATTTTCAATGAAGAGGGAAAGTTTGAAACTCGATGTAATCTGGGAATGGTGGAATTAGAGAAGGTCGTCAATTCAGAAGATAAGCATACGTTGCATGAGATGCTGACAAAACATCTTGCCTATACGGGGAGTCGAAAGGCGAAGCTCATTTTAGATTCCTGGAATGTGATGTTGCCGAAATTTGTCAAAGTGATGCCCGTTGATTACAAACGAGTATTGATGGAACGAAAGGCAAAATCCGATCGAGGTCAGGTCCATCGAGGGAAGGAAAGTGTGGCCCATGGCTGATCCGAAGGGTTTTTTAAAGTATACTCGTGAGGGACCCAAGAGGAGGCCCAGTGAATTACGGGTACTGGATTGGAACGAGTTCTACGAACCATTTTCCGATGATAAACTCCAAGCGCAAGGGGCACGATGTATGGATTGCGGTGTGCCCTTTTGCCAAAGCCCCTCGGGCTGTCCTGTCGTCAATTTAATCCCCGAGTGGAATGACCTTGTGCAACGGGGACGATGGCCTGATGCGTTGAAGGCTCTCCATTCGACCAATAATTTCCCTGAATTTACTGGTCGGTTATGTCCAGCTCCCTGTGAATCCGCTTGTGTCTTGGGAATCAATAGTGATCCTGTTTCTATTCGGGTGATCGAGTGGAACATTATTGATAAAGGGTTTGATGAAGGATGGGTCCACCCTGTACTCCCTGTGATTTCCACGGGGAAAAAGGTAGCCGTGATTGGGTCTGGCCCGGCTGGTCTTGCCGCCGCGCAACAATTGGCGCGTGCGGGACATTTAGTCACCGTGTATGAAAAGGCCGATAGGATTGGTGGCTTGCTTCGATACGGCATTCCTGATTTTAAAATGGAAAAATGGGTGATTGATAGACGACTTGATCAAATGAGGATCGAAGGCGTCTGCTTCGAAACAAGTGTGAATGTCGGTGTGGATGTGACGGCAGAAACCCTCTCGGAAAAATTTGATGCCGTGTGTTTGACGCTGGGCGCCGAGCAAGCTCGTGATCTGCCCATTCCTGGGCGAGAACTGGCCGGAGTGCATTTTGCCATGGATTATCTGATCCAACAAAATAAACATAATGCTGGCGATGTTCTTTCAGAGGAACAAATAACTGCAAAAGGCAAACGAGTCATCATTATTGGTGGAGGAGATACCGGATCTGATTGTCTAGGAACCGCCCACCGTCAGGGGTGTCTTGAAGTCCACCAATTTGAATTGCTGCCCGAACCGCCACCCACCAGAGCCGAATCGACCCCCTGGCCGTTATGGCCCATGCAGTTACGCACCTCGCATGCCCACGAAGAAGGCTGTGAGCGTCAATGGAGTATCTCGACCACAAAATTTACGGGACAAAATGAGCAGGTCACGAAACTTCATGGGCAACAAGTGGCTTTTGAAGGTGGAAAATTTACCCCGGTGCCTGGCACGGACTTTGAAATGGATGTGGATCTCGTGTTGCTCGCCATGGGGTTTACCGGTCCCATCAAACAGGGTCTTCTCGATCAACTGGGCGTGAAATATGACGCTCGTGGTGCGGTGTCAGGCGATCAAAATTTCATGACCAGTGTCGATGGTGTATTTGCTGGAGGGGACACCAAACGTGGCGCTTCGTTGATTGTGTGGGCCATCGCCGAAGGACGAAAAGTAGCCGCCGGAGTGGATGCATATTTGAAAGCAGGAAATAGTCTCAAGGCCAGCCGTTCCTAACCTTTGCCTCAGGTATTTTTACTCCTTCCCTCATTCTCATTCTATCCTTACTACCTTTTCATTTTTACCCTCGGTAGCACCCTTTGCTCTGTTTCCGGGCGGGCCTAACCTCCTTTCTGTCGAAAACAGGAGAAAGGGGGATCCGTCGAGAAATTTCTTACATAAATGACGTGGTTATAGATGACGTGGTTAATGAGGAGGGTAGGGAAATCGTTGGTTTAAGATTTTTCCAAGGCGGAAGTAATCTCTCCAATAAGGCGGATTTCGAGGTTTTGAATTTCTTCGGGTGACGGGGCTTGAACGGTTCCAGGCTGAGCCATTTTTTCAAAGTCGGCTTTTACCTGGATGAGTGTGGTCTTGGGACTGTGTTTCTCAATGATCAGAAGGTATTGATTGCGGAACCCCTGGAGTTCAAGGCTTGGGGGGAGAGAAATTTTTCGTTCAGTCACCAAGACGGCTTTGAGATCGGTGGACATGCTTGCCAAGATGGGATAACCATGAGCGGAAAGGGCTTGTGAGGTCGCCTCAATCACCCTGGAAAACGTATGGTTCAATGTCTGGGTCGAGGGGTTTTGCATGCCGGCTTGAATGGATTGCCGAAACAGGGTGCGCTGAGTTCGAAGCCACTGCGCATCTTTTGCTAACTTCAAATTTTCTTTTTTGAGTTTCGCAACCGTATTAGTCAATTTTTTCTTATCGGAGAGAAGTGCGGCATCTTTTTGGTATGCCAATTGTTGCCCTTGCTGTAAATCGTTTTTGGCTTCGGCAAGTTCTTTCTTGGATTCACGAAGTTCTTGGTTGAGTAAATCAATTTGTTGTTGGAGAACGCGAGCGCCCTCCTGAAGTGTGGAAATCATAGAATCCTGTTTTTGGGCCTGTTTGCTGAGCCGATCATTTTCTTGTAAAAGGGGAGTATTATCTGGGGGACATCCGGTCACCATCAAGGCCAAAGCCAGCAGAACTCCCAACCGGAAAGGACGGAAAAAATGAACCAACGAGGTGAGGAACGGGTGGAAAGGGGCAGGGCGACCGTTTTCAGAATGTTTCAAAATGGTGTCGGGACCTCAGATGCAGATGAAACAAAGGACATAGTCTTGGTTCCCAGGTCTGGGGATATTTCCCGACCTCACGTAAGGGGATTGTAGGGGCCTTGGGAAGGTATTGCAATTAGAATTTGTTTCCAGATTTTCTCCTTGTGATTTTTTTCAATCAATAATCGCTTCAACAGGTTGGCAAGAATTTCATCATGACTGAACTCATTCGTCAAACCTTTCCTGTACCTCCATTAGGGTGTAATTGCTCAATCCTAGGTGATCCTGTAACCAAGGAGGCTATCGTCATTGATCCAGGTGGGGATGCTGAGCATATTCTATCGGAGGTGAAACGGTTGGGACTCTCTGTCAAAAGCATTGTGCACACCCATGCGCATTTTGACCATTTTTTGGCATCGGGTGAAATAAAAAAAGCCACAGCGGCACCCTTGGGCCTTCATCTGGAAGATAGAGAGTTGTGGGCTATCTTAGAAACTCAATGCCGCATGTTTGGAGTGCCCTTTGTCCCTGTGCCTGAACCCGACTTTTGGATCCAAGATGAAGAGGTCGTAAAATTTGGAGACAAAACAGGTGTCGTCTTCCACACACCCGGTCATACACCGGGGTCCTTGTGTTTTTATTTTAAGGAAGACAACATTGTGTTCTCTGGGGATACGCTTTTTAAAGGGGGAATTGGACGTACCGATTTATGGGGTGGAGATGCTTCGGCCATTGAGGCGTCTGTTCGTGAGCGGCTGTATACTCTCCAAGAAAGCACACAAGTCATTCCAGGACATGGGCCGGAAACCAATATCGGTTTTGAGCAACATCATAACCCCTTCATCTCTTTGTAGGTGAGGACGGGATAGACAACAAAACCCCGGGGAACCAATAAGGCTAAAACCCAATTCCTACATATTTGTTAGATGACGAAGGATGAACCACCAAAAAATATTTTGCGGCCTTGACGTGGCCCTTGGGAATTGAAACAATGCCACCTCGTTTTCTAAGAAAAAAGTACATTTTTCATTAATGAAAACAATGAGATACGGGCATTTTTGTGAATGGGTTGCTGTCTTGCGTCTACACTACGCATGTGCTATAAGTGACCTTCCTGCTAAATTGATTATAAGTCTACTGGGAAAATCTGAGAGGTCTTTAGGTTCACGTGGCAATTTTAATTACTAACTTCTTTTTATGAGGAGGTAGGCAATGCACAAGGTGCTTCTATCTGTCTTTTTAAGTGTTTTCCTTATTCTAACAGGTTCATCCTTGGCCTTGGCTTTAAACTCAGGCGCTGTTTCAGTCGGAGATCTAGAAACTGGATCCATCGTTGGGCAGCCTTTTAAGGCTCTTCCGGTTGATATAACATTTCACATCATGGAAATTGGCGGAAAGAAGGCGATCTATCCACCATTCGCTATTTTAAATTTACGAAATCAGGGAATTGGTGCAAGGGCCATGCGACCGGTGGTGTTCAAAGTGATTAATAACCTAAGCAGTGACCACAACTTTTCTCTCTCCGCGGATTCCGCGTATGCTGCTCCGACTTCAATGCAGGTGTCTGCCAACATTCCAGCAGGGGCAACTAAGTATATTGGTATTGCGATAAGTGACTTTACCTATGTGACGGCTGGGGGATTGCTCAAGTACAAGTGCAGTCTTCATGCAGGTCATCTCGGAGGGGTGCTCCAGGTCTTGAAATAAAACCTCAAGGCTGAATAGGTTTTTTTTCTAATCCGAAATCACAAAAAAGGCCCCGTTTCCAATTTTCCGGAAACGGGGCCTTTTTTTTAATAATGGCTCACTAGAGGATTTCTTACACGACTTCATCTCCACAACCGACATCAGCCTCAAGGGAAATTTGTTGAGCACCTTGCAATATCCCATTTACAAGGAGAAGTAAAAACCGGCTGTTATTCGGCTCATCCCCTGCTTTTTTGGTGATAATCGTATTGACATCCACGACCATTTCATTCTGGGTAGGATTGGTTGTGTCGTTGATGACCCAAAAGTAATGATTCGCTTTGGGGACGAGGTTCGCCACAAAATTGTCAATGGCTATAGTAATAGGTAACGGGTTCGCTTGACCAAGTTCCAGTCCTGAGAAAACAAGGGTGAAGAAGAGAATTCCTACCCATTTCATTTTCATGGCGAGGCCTCCTTTCGGGGCGGGAAGAAACAAGCCCTTATAACCCACCTATACTGTTACTATCGGAGAATGACCAATTATTCTCAATTAGAATACGAGGGTATGTGCTAAATCACAACCCTTTTTTGAGGTTAGTGTATTTTCGGTTTGTTAAGGGAACAACTAAAAAGTCGTGATATTCCCCCACCTTCATGAATCAATGAAAAAAGTTTTATTCCCCTATTCAAGATCTTTTCCTTTTCTCCTTTTACAAGAAAACCTTGGATTATCACCATTATGTTAACCAAAGAACCGGTTACCCTCCGAGTGAAGTTTGAAAGGAAAAATGGTGATAAAGGGTTGGCTAAGACTAGATAAACGGTTGGGGAAATGGGTATTCTGCAGTGGTATGGTGGGAGAGAGTAGAGGCATGGGGACAAATGTGATTGGCTGAAAAGCTAAAATATTGACATGTTGGCTTCAAGATAAGGATTATTTCACTACCACCATCAAGAGAATTGAAAATATGTGAGAGGGAAAGAAGGTTTCCGGTTGTGACCTATCAACCCAATTCAGAAGCGTTCCTCAGACAGTAGCTAAATCATAGTCCATTCACCCATTCATTTCACGACACCATGTGTGCCTTTATCAATATTCAAAAAACACCTAATAAAAAACGGATATTTTTTTTAATCCTTATGGCGTTGCTCCTTATTTCTGGGGCGATGCTGTTTAATGGACCGAATCAATCGCAAACCATTGTCGTGGGTTTTCCGAGTGGTTCCAATCTCCAGACCGATGTTGCCCAAACACCAGAAATGTTATTTATTGGATTAGCCTTTCAAAACTATCTACCAGATAATCAAGGTCTTCTGTTTATCTTCGAGTCCTCTGCCACTCATAAAGTACGGACCAAGGGGTATCGGTTCCCCGTCGATGTCATGTGGGTGGATGAAAGTAAGCATATTGTACATTTGGTAAAAAATGCTCTTCCCTGCCAGGAAGATCCCTGTCCTTGGTATGGTCCTCCTCCCAACAATGCCCGGTATATTATTGAGGCGAATCAGGGGTTTATCAAAAACAACGGTGTGTCGATGGGGGACCAATTGACCTTTACTCTCAGACTGTAAAGAAGAACAATATCTATGAATATGGGACTGTTGAATTATTCACTCTCCAGGACAAATGGCCCCACAGATGATTGCATCAACCACGCGAGGGAATGTTCAAAAAAGTCCGTCCAGCAAGGCCGCGAATTGCTTGCTAGATCCCGCAGGGGCTAACCGTTGTTTGACGCGCGGAGCGTACTCTCAGTACGTGAGCGCGAGCGGCGCAAAGCGCCAAGTCTGCGAGCCCGAAGGTCAGGCAAAATGGCGAGAACGCCGCTGGCGGATTTTTTCAACATTCCCAATATGGAAAGATTAACCTTTCGTACAATGATGAATGAAGGAGGATCGGGATGGAAGCTTCTGGAGACGATGATGATATCGTCCCGATCATGAGCGTTGATGAACTCACCCCTGGGAAGGCCCGTTCGATAAAGGTCAAGGGAAAGAATATTGCCATTTTTAATGTCGCAGGGAAATTTTTTGCCATTAATAATATTTGTCCTCATAAAGGAGGGCCTTTAGGAAAAGGTCGACTGAAGGGACATGTGGTCAATTGTCCCTGGCATGACCTTCAATTTGACGTTCGAAGTGGGTTCGGAACTGATGGTGGCGGGCAATGTGTGGCGAGTTATGATGTGCATGTGAAGGATGAACAAGTCTATGTGAACACCAAATGTCGGGGGATGTAACCTTGCTCTCAAATCTTGTATGGCAGAAATCCTACTGAGTGAAGAGAATGTAAATTTGTTGAATGCCAGATAAGTGGGTGAGGGAGGAAGAAAAGGAGAAGCGTATTATGGATGTTCAGGAACCCGGATCAAAAGTATTGCAGGTTTCTTCGGGTAAGCCCTTTACCATACATCTTTGGGAAGACAGGACCCGCGGGGAACAATGGGTTCCTGCCTACGAGCCTACGGAGTTTATGCTCATCGATGATGAGTTTCTCCGAACGACCAGTAACAATGCCGTGGATTCTGGCCAAAGATCATTTGAGTTTCAGCCTATTAAACCGGGAACATACCGGGTTGAATTCAATAAACGACTAGCCTGGAAGTTTACGTCAGAAGATCGTCGTGTATTTATGGTGGAAGTCTCCTAAAAGGCAAAAGCGTCGCTCGTTGCTTGTCTCTAGTCGTTAGAAAAAAGTGCAAGATCCCAAAATGCGAGCGACTAGCAACACCCCCAAGAAACATCGCTGGGGGTCTTTTTCAACAGTTCCAGATAGGTCTAGAATCACAATGCCCAACATCGGCGTATTAAATGGCGAATTTCTTCCTTTAGAGGAGGTTCGCATCTCAGTCGAGGATCGGGGGTTTCAATTTGGAGATGGGGTGTATGAAGTCATTCGGGTCTATAATGGAACCCCCTTCCGAATGTCTGAGCATCTGTTGCGATTGGACCGCAGTGCCCAAGCAATTCAACTCCCTATCGAAATAACTCCTGAATGGGAAAAACAAATTATTCGAGCTATTGAACTCAGCCACTATGACCAAGCCAAAGTCTATATCCAAATTACTCGAGGAATAGCTCCACGGGAGCATGTGTTCCCATTGGTCTTTTCTCCCACCATCGTGATCACGGTTCGAGAAATTGCGGACGTTCCCACTGAGTTAAAGGCGAACGGGGTTGCCGCCATTACGTTGCCTGATATCAGATGGGGGCGCTGTGCGATTAAAAGCCTCAATTTGTTGCCCAATATTTTGGCCAAACAACAGGCCTCGGAAGCCAAGGCTTTTGAAGCGATTTTGATAAAAAATGGCTTTGTGACCGAGGGCTCATCAAGCAATGTCATGATTTATCATGATGGGGTGGTCAAAACTCCTCCACTCGATGATTCGATCTTACCCGGTGTGACTCGCCAGGAAGTGCTTGATATTGCTAAGGCTGAGGGCATTGGAATACAGGAAACGAAGATTTCCCAACGGGAATTGGAGGGGGCACAAGAAGTGTTCCTAGTAGGGACAACGATCGAAGTGTTATCGGTCACGACTTTGGATGGGAAGCCCGTTGGGAATGGGAGGCCTGGGGAGGTGACCCAATTACTTGCGAGGAAGTTTGAAGCACGAATTCTGCAATAAACATGAGCAATTTGCCCTATTAAGCATAGGAGCCATTCCGCCATTGACCCTCCATACGGCTGGGAAAAACAATATGACCAACCTGCGGACTTCTGCCTGTTTGTAGTGAACAATTCCCTTCTTTTTTTGACTCAAATCTGCTGTTTCCGGTCTTGACAGTACTACCCTGATTTGCTTAAATTTCTTCCTCATTTTTCCTCAAGCTAGGGCGGGTTATTTGCGCCAACGAAAGAGTCTGAAAATTCAATAGTTCAACACATTGAGGTTATGTAGTACATCCTATTTTCAAGGAGGCCGGTCCATGTTTTATCCCACACGTACTGCACTGGGTTTATCAGGAATGCTTGCATTGTTTGTTGGAGCAATGGGGCTTTTGCCGATAAGCACGGCTTTGGCAGAGTCAGACCAGTCCATTGCTTCTGACATGATGCACATGACATCGATGTCCCAACCATCACCGGGATGGGCAGAGAGACTCAAAGGCCAAACCATCGTTGAAAACGTGATGGAAGGCCGAGGTGAACGAGCTGCCTTGGTTGAACGGCAGCATAATCGCATGAGGAATCAAATGCAGAAAGAAATGGGGGACAGCCGCAATACGGGTGGGTATAACACGATGTCGGAGATTCATCAGTATGGAGGAGGCCCTGGGAATTATTTACTCTCCTCTGATGGCGATGTGGAACCCGTTTCCAACACCGGGAGGGGGATGTGCCCTTCCACAGCACCGGTGAGACATTACGATATTGCCGCGATTAATGTGGAAATTACCTTGAATCAATGGATGGATTATTATCCTGGGTATATGTTTGCGTTGATGGAAAACCTTGAAAAGATTCGTGAGGAAGAGGCTGCCAATGCCGATGCTCGTGAAACAGAAGGATATGTGGATCCCGGAGCGGTGAAAAATGGGATTCAAGGGCAATGGATTCAACCTCTGGTGATCCGTGGCAATCAAGGGGATTGTGTCAAGATTACCTTACGCAACCAATTAGAATTTGGCGAAGATGTCAGCTTGCACATCCATGGGTCGAGCATGGTGGTGAGTAACACCGGCCAACCTGCTACCACCACCAATCCCGATGCCATTGCCTATGGGGTTGAAGACGATGAGTTTGAGGATGAGGATGAGGATGAAGAAGGGGGGGCGGCCCAGGCCAAGGGACCCCCAGTGATCGATTTGGAATGGTACATCCATCCCAATACTCAAGAAGGTGGCCGGCAATTCCATAGTTATAGCAACGATCGTGAACTGACCGTGATGGGGCTCTTCGGTGTCTTTGTTGTAGAACCAAGGGGGTCTGAATTTTTAGATCCTTTGGGAACAGGACCAGCCCCCAAAATGGCAAGTGGCTGGCAAGCCATCATCCAAAATGGAACGGGACCAGATTTCCGTGAATTTGTGTTGATCTATCATGAAGTCGGGGATGAGGCCTTCCGTCCCGTTAATAAACACGGAGACTTCTTGCCACAACGTGATCCTTTAACGGATGCCTACCGGCCTGGTGCACGTGCGATCAATTACCGAAGTGAACCCTTCGGAATAAATAACATGCATGTGCAACATGAATACTTCGGATTTGAAGATGAATCCATGGCTTATAGCAGTTACACCTTTGGTGATGCGGCGCCAACGATTCCTCGAAGTTATTTAGGGGATCCTGCAAAGTTCAGATTAGTTCATGGTGGATCGGAGGTGTTTCATTCCCATCATCCCCATGGCGGGTCAATTAGATGGGCACGGAGTCCCAGGGCTGTGGATCAAATGCCTATGTGGCATAAAGGTCAAAATGGTCCGTTAAAATACCCGCTCATTCGTGCCAAGTCAGATCGGGTGGATGTGGAAGTGATCGGTCCCTCTGAAGCCGTGGACTTGGAAACGGAATGTGGGTCAGGGTTATGTCAGTTTCTCGCTGGGGATTTCCTCTTCCATTGTCATGTGGCTCATCACTATGTGGCTGGGATGTGGGGATATTGGAGAGTGTATAACACCCTTCAGGTGGAAGGTGTGAAAAATGATGTGATGGCCGTGTTGCGGGAATTACCCGACCGCATTGGGCGGCATGATAAATGAAACGGTTCGACCTGCTTCCAAGGCCACCTCAATCGGCTGTCCTGGAGGATTCCCCGCCGTTACCACGTTTACCGTATGGGGAACCGTATCCATAATTTGAACCATCAATTCCCGGAAACTTCCGCTCACTCCATACCCAACCGGCTCTATGGTATGAATGTCCATAATGGGTCCGGTTCGTTTGGGTTTTCCCGAAATGGGATCATGATACGTTGAACCATAGGGTTCAATCAGGAAGGAACAGACCGCACCATGGGGCCAGGTCGTACCACCAAACGCATGATCATGGCAAAACACTGATCCTACATCCGCATCAACCCAAAATCGTTGACGAACAAATTCCACCGTAGTGATATCCCCAACCGGATGGTTATTGGCCAATGGAAATTCAAAGGTAATAGTCCCAGGCCCACCAATGGGGGCTGGCGGACCACGGTGACCATCACTTTGCCCTTCGGAATGGCCACTAGAATCACCACCAGAAGGCACTTTCAAAGTTTGACCAACAAAAATAAGATTTTCGTTGGCGAGATCATTCAGACCTTTCAATTCACCAACTGTTGTGCCCAAAGTATGGGCAATAGTACCAAGAGTATCTCCAGGGCTTACCATGTAATCCCCGCCGCCCCCTGACGAATGGGATGCAGCGGCGCCGTCTGATCCACTAAGTCCAACAATTCGTTTAATTTCCCAACCTTCCACGTTATCAGCACCCACAAGCAACACGGTGCCTACATGGTATTGCGTGGCATTGCTCACATGAATCGTCTTATCACCTTTCTTACCAGCTTTGGTGAATTTGGCATTCATCGGTACCGGCAATCCCTTATCCTTTTCTTTTGTAAATTGAGTAAAAGGACGCATAGATTGGTCATATGAGAATCCAGTGATCACCCCATCTGAGGCTTGATTATCAAACTGCACAAAATGGAAATGGGTATTAATTTTGGAGGATTGGAAATTTGTAACATCATCATCCAGCCATTCACTCGTCAGAATCCAATCCATACAATCGTAAATATTTGCCCGAAACACTAAAGGCACTCTCAAATCATTATTGGCCCGAATAGCCTCTTCTTCATCATGGGACACATATAACAGGCCATTGGGATCCACAATCGGAGGTTGATCACCTTGTGCGGCAGATAATTCAATGGGAAGTTTAATGAAATGGATATTATATTTTTGTGATCCGGCCCGATCCGGACAGAGGCTCCACCGCCCATTTTCACCTGGCTTAGCTGGTTCCACGGACGTATTCCCATTTTCATTCAAATGGATCATTTCCAACCATGGGGCTGGATTTCGGTCTGGTGAAAACGGTACCCGCTTCCCGAAATGTGGCGTTAACCATGGCCAGGCGACTTTTCCCGTCATCGGTTCAAACCAAATTGGTCGTCGTTTTCCTGCTTCGTATCCTTGCCATTCTGGTTTATATTTTGGATGGTGAGTGGTGCTCTCAATTTCACTGAGGGCTCGATTGCCTTCCCACACCCAATCATTCACTGTCGCATCGTAAGACTTTAAGGACGCAATCTCATCGGCGGTATGGCCAGGCATCCCTCTTGTGGGAAGCTGCATTTCTACCCAGTCATAAATGGTCACCACGGCTGGATTGGTGTCCCATTTTGATTTACCCTTTGCAATAATATTGAAATTCTTTCCAAACCAAGAAACAGTTTTTCCTACTAACTCATCAGAGGTAACAGGTTTTTTAATGCGCCCAAGGCGGTCGGGTAATTCCCGCAACACGGCCATCACATCATTTTTCACACCTTCCACCTGAAGGGTGTTATACACTCTCCAATATCCCCACATCCCAGCCACATAGTGATGAGCCACATGACAATGGAAG
>CAZKRH010000152.1:0-1813 GCA_964555115.1 uncultured Nitrospiraceae bacterium
ATGTTTTTCATGGTAATCTACGCTATCCTAAAACAAGAACACGATGGGCTTCGACCAGGTGTGAATGTATTTCCTGGAGGGAGGCCTCCTGTACGGAAAATCCTGTATCTATAGAAAATTCTTTCGAGCTACCTTCTGGGATAACCAAAGGAATTTCTAGCTCTTGAATTGCAGGAATGTATTTTTCCAGAATTTCGGCGTCTTCTACATCCAAGGCATCATCCGTCAAAAGCATTCTGGCTTTTCCAAGTAGAACAATTGTCAGTGGATTTGTTCCTGTTGATAGACCTAACGCAATTCTTAAGCCCTCAACTGGTCTACCAGTGCTCATGGGATCTTCGCGGAGTAATACGACTATTTTTTCAGACATGGGCGTTTAAAGAACAGGAAAGGATTCGTATCGTTATAAAAGCCTGTATTTGAACGTGTTTCGCCTACATTACTTATTGAAAAACAAGGAGAAAATCATATTCCTAGAATAAAAAAAAGTCAATAAAATGATTAGGGAGCAGATGGGTTTAAAAAGCGTTCTTTTAAGCTAGAAGAGGCTTGGGATAATGGTATAGTCTCTTGTTGTTTTGTCAGCATGTTCCTAAGAATCACCTGATCTTGTGAGACCTCATCGTCACCAAGAATAACCACGTACGGAGCCGATAGTCTGTCAGCGGAACGAAGATGGGCCTTAAGCGATGAGGCATTATGGTCCGTGTCAGCTATCATGCCATGTGAACGGAGAGAGTCAAGAAGTGCAAAGCCAGCCTGAGATCCTAGCTGGCCAAATCCCGCAACAAAAATCCATGGTTTAGGATTTGGAATAATTGATTCTGGTAGAGCAAGTAAGACACGCTCTAAACCAACAGCAAATCCCACCGCAGGGGTGGCTTTTCCACCAAGTGCTTCAAAAAGGCCATCATATCGTCCACCTGCCCCAATGGCATTTTGTGCCCCTAATGATGAGCAAGAGACTTCAAAAGTTGTCATGGAGTAATAGTCTAATCCCCGGACAAGGCGAGAATTAAGTGAGTGGGGAATGGAGAGGGTGTCCAAACCAGCGAGTACTTGGTCAAAATGCTTTTTCGAGGTTGGCCCTAAAAAATCTATGATTTTTGGGGCTTCCTCCGTTGCGGTTCGACATTGAGAAACCTTGCAGTCAAGGACCCGTAGGGGATTGGTATCAATCCGACGACGGCAATTACCACAGAATTCCTCTAAATTTTCTTTTAAAAACAATACAAGGTTTTCTTTGTATCCCTGACGATCCGATGGTTCTCCCAGTGAATTTATTTCCAGTGTAAGTCCTGGTAACTGCAAGGAAGAAAAAAACCGCCAAAGAAGTGATATGACTTCGATATCTGCTTGTGGGCTCGTAGTCCCAATCATTTCAACACCAAACTGATGAAATTGACGAAAACGCCCGGCCTGGGGGCGTTCATGCCTGAACATAGGCCCAATGTAATAGAGTTTCTTACAGGTGGGGTCATTGGCAAATCCATGTTCAATAAATGCCCTAACCACACCGGCTGTCCCCTCAGGTCTCAGGGTGAGCAAGCTTCCATCGCGGTCAGGAAAGGTATACATTTCCTTTTCCACAATGTCCGTGGCTCCTCCGATACTCCGTACGTACAGTTCGGTCTGCTCAAATATGGGAATGCGAATTTCCTTAAATCCGTACGATTGAGCCAGACGGTGGGCTGCGCCTTCCACCACAGACCATTTCGGAATGTGACTGGGTGAAATATCCTTAACGCCTTTAATGCCGCGAATCATGGTCATTGTCCTACAATCGGGCTGAATGAGGTTTTTTGGGAAGAAG
>CAZKRH010000153.1:0-39914 GCA_964555115.1 uncultured Nitrospiraceae bacterium
TCTGGATTATTCCTGGTGCTGATCATGGCCAAGCTCATGCCGTGGAAGGCACCCGCTACGAACAGCGAATCCTGCAATTTTTCCAAAACCAGTTATCTCTAGACTCTTATCCCCGTAAGCGGAAAGAAGAAATTCGTCCCAGCCACTTGTAACAGCTCTGCTCCCCTTCTTCATAAGGGTTGGGAAATATAAAACTGCCGCTGCCTTTTCTGCTTGCAACCTGTTTCCCTTTTCCCTACCGTACACCGCTATGTCTGGCCTCATTTCCCCCATCCTCTATGCCCTTGTTACCGGAGGTCTGTATGCCTTGGCCCTCACCAACTACATAGAGGGACCACCTTTAGGCTATCTTGCTTGGATTGCCTTGATCCCCCTGCATGTGGCCATTGATGGCCTTCCACCTCGTCAGGCCTTTTGGCGGGGATGGCTGGCTGGCCTTATGGTTTTTGTTGGAACCGTGTATTGGGTCATCACAGCTATGCATCAATATGGACGGGTACCCATTTTCGTGAGCATTCTGTTGATGGTGCTCTTGGCAACCTATTTAGGACTCTATGTTGGCCTGTATTCCTTCGGGTGCACGCTCTTGGCTTCACGTGGACCAACGTTCCTTTTTCTAGGCGCTCCTACTCTCTGGGTATCTCTGGAATACGTACGAACCTATGTGTTGAGTGGATTACCCTGGGGCCTTCTCGGGTATTCCCAATTTCGGGCTTTACCTCTTATTCAAATTGCAGATATCACCGGAGTCTATGGCGTCTCTTTTCTCGTGGTCTTAGGAAATGTGGCTCTGTTTATGGTGGGCAGAAAATGGATAACCCCACTCACCTCCTGGTCACCCCCTATCCCCTGGAAAGAATGCGTGGTTTCTATTCTTCTGATTTTCCTTGTTTGGCTTTACGGAACGTGGCAACTCAATACTCGTCAGGTTTCCTCGCCTCCTACAGAAACGCTCCACATCGGGTTGGTGCAAGCGAATATTGAGCAGGCTCAAAAGTGGGATGAAGCCTTCCGTGGAGAAACCATGGCGCGCTATACCAATTTAACCTTGGAAGCGGCCCAAGGAACAGATTTAGTCATTTGGCCGGAAGCCGCGACTCCCTTTTTGTATGAACAGGAACCGTCCTATCAAGCTCTGGTCCAATCCCTGGTTCAACGCACCCAAGTCCCTTTGGTCTTTGGAAGTCCCGTCTTACAACGCCACCCAGATGGCACACCCTTTCTGTTGAACAGTGTGTATACGTTGGATCGTTCAGGTGAGATAACCGGACGATACGACAAACAACATTTGGTCCCTTTTGGAGAATTCATCCCTCTTCGGTGGCTGCTCTTTTTTCTCGATAAGCTCGTGGTGGGTATTGGAGATTTTGAGCCAGGCCCTGGCCCTACCCTGCTATCGATTCCGTCATCCTCTGAGTCTCCTTCACCTCAGTTTGGGGTCGCCATTTGCTATGAAGTCATTTTTCCCCATCTCGTTCGAGATCTTGCCAACCAAGGTTCTAATTTTTTAGTCACGGTGACCAATGATGCTTGGTTTGGCGATTCCGTCGCTCCTTACCAACATTTTGTCATGGTGGTGTTCCGGGCCGTGGAAAACCGAATGGCCTTTGCCCGTTCAGCCAATACGGGGATTTCTGGTTTTATTGCTCCTACGGGAGAAATACTGTCCGCAACCCAGATTTTTACCCAACAGGTGTTGACTGGGTCCATCCCCCTTCGGACGCCTTCGAGTTTTTACACCTGGGCAGGCGATATCTTTGCCTGGGCCTGTGTAATTCTTTCAATGATTTTGCTATGGTTAGCGCGATCCGCATACGGAAGTCAGTCCCATCTGACACATTCTACCCATCAACAGTCTTCATAAGGAGTTTCAGCATGCAAGAGAATATTCGAACGCGACTTGGGGAAGTAGAAGGGCAAATCCGTGAATTACGGAGGCATCTTTGACCTGCCTCGGCTCACCAACGAACTCGAGGAAATTGAACGTGAATGTTCACAACCTGATTTCTGGAATGATGCCCAAGCTGCTGCGAAAGTTGGCCGTCGAAAGGCTCTCATTGAACGAGACCTGACACGCGTGTCAGATCTCGAAGGTCAAATTGGTGATCTCCAAGCCATGCTGGAATTGGTTGGAGAACAAGAGGATCCCGAACTGCAGGGTGAATTGTCTCAAGGTATTCGAGAACTTGAAGATACCTTAAACAAAATTCATGTTGAACGGTTGTTGTCCGGGGAACATGACACGAACCCGGTTATTTTGGGTATCAATTCAGGAGCCGGAGGCACGGAATCTCAGGATTGGGCCCAGATGCTCATGCGCATGTATGTGCGCTGGGCTGAACAACGAGGCTTTAAAGTCGAAACGATTGATCTGCAACCTGGAGACGAAGCCGGTATTAAAAGTGTCACCCTCGGGATCACCGGCCCCTATGCCTACGGGTATATGAAATCTGAAGCTGGGGTTCACCGATTGGTTCGCATTTCTCCATTTGATGCCAATAAACGCCGTCATACCTCCTTTGCCGCGGTCTCTGTGTATCCGGAGTTGGAAGAAGACGCAGAGTTTGAAGTTGATGAAAAAGAAATAAGAGTCGACACCTTTCGAGCTGGAGGGGCCGGCGGTCAAAATGTCAATAAAGTAGAAACCGCCATCCGCATGACCCATATACCCACTGGGATTGTCGTCCAATGCCAAAACGAACGCTCTCAATTACAAAATCGGATAGGGGCCATGCGAGTGTTGAAGGCCAAATTATTTGAGTTAGACCGACAAAAAAAAGAAGCCGAATTTCAAAATATTATAGGAGAAAAAAAGGATATTGCCTGGGGAAGCCAAATACGTTCGTATGTCTTTCAACCCTACCAAATGGTGAAAGACCATCGGACCAATCAAGAATCCGGGAATGTGGCCTTGGTCATGGATGGAGCGTTAGATCCCTTCATTGAAGCCTATTTGCAATCCCAAACATCGTAAGCCTGAACCTTGCACCAGACCTTCTCTCTGTGTATTTGGTACAATACTCAGATCGGTGAACCCTGGGGGCTTTGTGGTATTTATCACCCTGAATAGCTTGACACCATGATGGAAGATACCAACGAACAACGCGACCAACGATTGAACAAACTTGAAGCCCTTCGGAACCAAGGGATTGCGCCCTATGGGACTCGCTTTGAGGTCACCCATGAGATTGCCTCCATTCTCGTATCCCATGGAAATACCACCAAAGAGGCGCTGGAAGACAAGACCATTCCTTGCCAAATTGCCGGTCGCGTGGTCGCGATGCGCCGTTTTGGAAAAGCCGGGTTTGCCTCTCTTCAGGAAGGCCACAATCGGCTCCAAATCTATTTCAAAAAAGATCTTATCGGAGACACGTCCTATGAACTCTATAAGAGTTTGGATCTTGGCGATTGGATAGGTGTCGAAGGACGCTTATTTCGAACCAAAACCGATGAATTAACGGTGGAAGTGCAATCTCTGACATTCCTGTCCAAGGGATTACGCCCCCTACCTGAAAAATGGCACGGCCTGACCGACATTGAAACCCGATACCGACAGCGTTATGTCGATCTGATTGCGAATCCCGAGGCCCATCACATCTTTCAAATGCGCAGCCGTATCATTTCCAGCATTCGTGCTTTTTTTATCAGTCACGGATATTTGGAAGTCGAAACGCCGATGATGCACCCTATTCCAGGGGGTGCCACTGCCCGTCCATTTATCACGCACCATAATTCCTTGGATACTGACCTCTATCTCCGTGTCGCTCCTGAGTTGTACCTTAAACGTTTGATCGTTGGGGGATTTCGTCGCGTCTTTGAAATTAATCGCAACTTTCGAAACGAAGGAATATCGACTATTCATAATCCAGAATTTACTATGTTGGAATTCTATCAAGCCTATGCGGACTATCATGATCTCATGGGCCTGACCGAAACACTGTTTGCACAACTGGCGAAAGAATGTTGCGGCTCAACGAGCCTCGAATATCAAGGCCAAACGATTGAATTAGCGGCTCCTTGGACTCGGCTGCCGTATTATGACGCCATTGTCCAATTGAATAAGTCATCCCCCAGCATATTAGAAAATCGTGAAGAAGCATTGCAGATGGCCCAATCTCATAATCTGGAGGTGAACCCCAATTGGGATCTGGCTCACATACTCAATCTTGTGTTTGAAGAAACCGTGGAGCCTCAGTTGGTCCAACCCACATTTATTACTGATTACCCGCTGAACATTTCCCCTTTAGCTCGCAAGAAGGACTCCAATCCCACACTCACGGATCGCTTTGAATTATTTATTTGCGGTCGAGAATTGGCTAACGGATTCTCTGAGCTCAATGATCCTCTTGATCAACGACAACGATTTGAGGCGCAAGTGGCTCAGCGAGAAGCTGGGGATGAGGAAGCCCATTACCTTGACGAAGACTTTCTCCGCGCCTTGGAATACGGCATGCCCCCGACCGCTGGAGAAGGGATTGGTATTGACCGGCTTGTCATGCTGCTCACGAACCAAGCTTCCATCCGTGATGTCATTTTATTCCCCCAGCTTCGCCCAGAGAAACGCTCGTGACCTTGCCCTTTGAGTTGTTTGTAGGGCTCCGCTATCTCCGAGCCAAACGCCGTACTCGCACGATCTCCTTTAATACATTTATTTCGATTGCTGGAATCACTTTGGGCGTGGCTGCATTGATTGGCACGCTTGGGATCATGACGGGTTTCAAAGAAGATATTCAGGCCAAAATTCTAGGGACCACCTCCCATATCGTCGTTCAACCCCGAGGAAATTCTCCTCTTGCCGCGTACACCCCTTTAGTGACTCAAATAGAAAAAGTACCCGGAGTGTTAGGAGCTACACCTTTTATTTTCAAACAGGTATTATTGACCGCCAAAACGGGAGTCCAGGGTATTATATTGCGGGGTATCGATCCGGAGAAAGAACCAACTGTGACGGAAATCACCTCCAACGTAAAATTTGGAAAAGTCATGGATCTTCGCATGCCTCCTGCCCCAACACCTTCCTCTACCACGATAAAACCGAGTTCGGGAAAGCCTAAGCCTGGAATCATTTTGGGGAAGGAATTAGCCCTACGCCTTGGAGTCTTTGTGGATGATCGCGTCAATGTCGTGTCCCCGGTAGGTCCCATTCGAGCCATGGGCATGACTCCCAAAATTCGTCCCTTTCAAGTCGTGGGAATTTTTGAATCCGGCATGTACGAATATGACTCATCCCTGGCCTACATTGATTTGGCAGAAGCTCAAAAGTTTTTTAGCTTGGGTGATACCGTGACGGGTATTGAAGTGAAAGTGGACAATGTATTTGCCGCCGATCAGATTGCCTTATCCATTGAGACAGCTCTGGGAGGAACATATTGGGCACGAGATTGGATGCAACTCAATAAAAATTTATTTTCTGCACTCAAACTCGAAAAGACCATGATGTTCTTATTACTCGTTCTCATTACGCTGGTCGCCTCGTTTAATATCGTGGGCACGCTCACTATGATTGTGAATGAAAAACAGCGAGAAATTGCCATACTGAAAGCCATGGGTGCCACACCCAACTCAATCATGCGAATCTTTATGTTGAACGGCGTAGTGATTGGCCTTATGGGCACGGTGATTGGAGTTCCCCTGGGGTATACCTTTTTATACCTTATTGAACACTATTGGACCTTTGATCAAACGGTCTATTATATCTCCCACATTCCTGTTCACATTACTGCTCTCGATGTCTGCTTGGTGTCCTTTTCTGCCATTCTGATAAGTTTTGGAGCCACCTTATACCCATCTTGGCAAGCCGCCAAACTCGCCCCGGTCAGCGCCCTCCGTTATGAATGACGTTGACACTTCTCCCCACCCCGCCCTCCTAGAGGTTCACGATTTACATAAATCGTTTTCCATGGGATCCCAAACGGTCGAAATTTTAAAAGGGGTTAACCTGACAGTCAGACGAGGGGAATTTCTAGCCTTGGTGGGTGCATCCGGAGCGGGCAAGAGTACGTTTCTACATATAATTGGAACCTTGGATCGTCCCACCCAAGGTACGGTCCGATTGGAGGGGCAGGATGTGTTTCAATTATCAGAAAAATCCCTCGCTGAACTTCGCAATCGTCGAATGGGCTTTGTGTTCCAATTTCATCATTTGTTACCGGAGTTTTCTGCGTTAGAAAATACCTACCTCCCCGCCCTCATTCAAAAAAGTCCAATCGAAGAAGCCATTGCCCAAGCCAAAGCGTTACTCAAAGAAGTGGGGCTGGAACACCGGATGCATCACAAACCAGGAGAGTTGTCTGGAGGAGAGCAACAACGCGTGGCCGTCGCCCGAGCTCTCATTCGAAATCCAGACTTGGTGTTAGCTGATGAACCAACGGGAAATTTGGATACCCACACTGGTGATACATTGTTTGAGTTATTGCGAGATCTCAATCGCCAAAAAGGCACGACTTTCGTGATTGTCACGCACAATGAACGCCTCTCCAACCAAGCCGACCGCCTTATTTTCATGCAAGATGGGCAAATCACGGAACAGCACTCCTGATAGTGAAGGCACTTGGTACAGATTAAAAATCATTGGCATTGTAAGTTAACAGCCTTCCAGTGAGACCGAGCAGTGCGGGCGATTCCGGGGTTCGTCCCGGCAGCCGAGGCCCTTTTGTTTCGGCAAAAAGACTCAAAACCATTATTGCCCCGTCGTGCCCCTCCTGAAAATGTTCAAAAAGATCCGCTCAGCAAGGCCCAGGGCAGCGAGAAATCTGAGGGCTACGATTGAGTACGTTGAAGGTTTTGAGCCACGAGAACGCCGCTGACGGTCTTTTTCAACATTTTCATCCGGGGTCCCCTGCGCGGTTCGCCAACCCGGGCGGCTGCGCAACTCGCTGCGCTCAGACAGTGCTCGCCGAATTTCCCGGGTTGGCTGCACTGCTCGGCCACACCGGAAGGCAGGAAAACCTTTCCCGACAAACTGCTAACCCAAAAACTTAGAACTGAAGCGATCTACACCTTCATCAATAAAAAAACCGCTGAGCCTCTCTGTATGGGGCCCAGCGGTTTTTAAGAGATTTTGAGATGCCAAAAAGGGTTACTGGCCGGCAGAGATTCGATCCTTAATCACATCAAAGGTGGCTTTGGGAACGACATTTTTCGCTACGAGCTCTCCCCGAAGCCGATATGGTCGATTAGCAACAACCTTGTCTGCCATATCCTTGGTGAGACCGAGGAACAACACCAGATCATTTGCTGAAGCCGAATTGATATTCACTGGGGCAAGCGATCCGATTAACGGAGTGGCCACCGGAGCCACAATATCTTTGGGCACTGGTTTCACAGAAGGTATGGACTTTGGTGGAACCACTTCTTTCGCCATGTTTGATGAGGGAGTCAGAACATTTTTCATGGCTTTATCTTTTCTGGCTTCCTTTAATTCTTTTTGATAGCGAGCCACCGTATCTTTTAATGCCCGATTTTGACTCTTGACCTTTTGATACTCCCGCTGAAGTCCCCCCATCTTTGAGGCCAATGTTTGCGTCTTTTTTCCCATTTCGGCTTCTCGGCTATCCAACAGGATCCGTTCATTCTCACGGCTTTCCTTAATACGTTGGACTTCGGAGGCCATCATTTCTAGGTCTGTTGTCATTTTGTCATTTTGGTTTTTTAAGCTTTGAATCTGCTGTTCCAACGCATCACGTAACATTCGGCCTTTTTCGACTTCGACTTTGGCTGATTCCATATCCGCCGTCGCTGCCTCATATTTGCTTTGGGAAACCATGCACCCGGCTGGGCCCAGCACCAAACAGACCATCAATCCCGAAATCCAAGTGGCCCTCATACTATTTCTCCTCACGTCCATGTTGTCTCCTTCATCCGCCTCTTGCGTTTTTTTTCCTCGTTTCCTCAATGGAAACACCAAAGAAGTTCACAAGATTGATCTTCTTACGAACGCCTTTATCATTAAGGGAATACTCTAGCATGAAATGGGACAGACCTTTTGTCAATAGGCTATTCTTGGGGCGGGTATTACGGGGTTGGCTCTCCCATTCATTTTGATTGTGAACCCATACCTACTGGTCAATGCCCTCCATTTCCTGTATCAATCCACCGAATAGTTCCTGAACCCTTATCATAAACCGCTCACAATCCTGAATACGTTTCTTAATCCACCTGAGGTCGATACACATTGCAAGAACATATCCCGTCTACTGAGTTTGGACCTGGCCTTGCCGCTTTCCTGGGTTTAATTGAGGGGCTGACCGAGCTTCTACCCATTTCTTCAACGGGCCATCTTATTCTTGCTGGTCACCTGTTGGGCTTTACCGGTGAGATGGCGATCAGTGTCGATATCTGCATCCAACTTGGATCGATTTTGGCTATTTTCGTGTATGAACGTGAAAAAATTTTCACGCTGCTTCGTGCAGCCTTCAGTGAACAGATGGCCCTCCGACATCACATTCGAACCACGCCCTCCTCTCAGGGAAGCGACACCAGTTGGACTGCACGTATTCGTCAATCCTGGAACGATCACCCTAACTTATGGTTTGTGATTGGATTAGGTATAGCGTTTTCGCCAGCGGCGGTTATCGGTTTATTAACTCACACATGGATTGAAGCCCATCTGTTTTCCCCTTCCACGGTAGCAGTCAGTCTTATTGTGGGAGGCATCATTCTCTATGTGGTCGAACTCAAACCAAGACCGATCGAATGTTCGCAGCTTCACCAGGTTGGAGTGAAAACAGCATTTATTGTGGGGCTGGCCCAATGTGCGGCACTCATTCCAGGCATGTCTCGATCAGGATCCACGATTGTCGGTGGTCTCCTCTCAGGGTTGGACCGAAAGGTCGCGACGGAATACTCGTTTTTCCTGGCGTTACCCACCATGTTCGCTGCCACGCTGTATAAACTGGTTCAATCCCTTCACCTATTTAGTGCATCCGATGCCTTCGCCCTATTTATTGGGACTCTGGTATCGTTTGTGGTCACATGGATTGTCATTGCTTTATTCCTCACGTATGTGAAGCGGCACACCCTTCAGGTATTTGCCGTATACCGAATTATTTTGGGCCTCCTGCTACTTGTGATTCTCAACTATTAACGTAATGGTGGGGTTTTCGATCGCGGAGTAAATCGTTATAGGGGTTGAGAGATTTATTTCTTGCCTCAGACACATCGATATCCACCATGTGTAATTCCTCCTGGCTGTCAGAAGCCCTGTATAGAATCTTCCCTCGAGGATTCACCACCTCACTTTGACCAATATAGGTTAAGGCAGGTTTTCCTCCTCGAGCCTCTTCTCCCACTCGATTAGCCGTGATACAAAAAACTCGATTTTCTAGACACCGAGTCAGCATACTTTCTGGACAATTAGGCAAGACTAAATTGGAAGGATGACAAAGAATATCTGCACCTTTCATCGCCAAGGTTCTGGCTGCTTCAGGATAATACCAATCAAAACATACCATGAGCCCTAATTTGGCTTTCCCAATATCCCATACTTGAAACCCAGTATCGCCCGGAGTAAAAAATAAGGTTTCTTCAAAAAAGAGATGGATTTTCCGATACACCCCGATGAACCCATCGGGACCCACCAGAACAGCCGAATTAAAGCATTGCTCCCCTTTTCGCTCCGGGAGACCCACCACAATATGCATGGATCTTTCCTTAGCCAATTTGATCACGGTTTGAGTCGTGTCCCCATCGGGAACGAGTTCGGACAAGGCCTGCACTTCCTCAGTGGAGGTAAATTGGTAACCCGTCATGGCCAGCTCGGGGAGAACTAATACATCACATTGTAGCTCCCTGATTTTTTCCGAAACCCGATTGAGATTCCCTTTTATATCTCCAAAAATCGGGTTATATTGATAGAATCCAACCTTCATATAGCCCTTCCCATTAGAAACAAAAAAAGCAGGCAGGAGTTCCTGCCTGCTTTTCTATCAAAAACTCGTCAACAAATTAATGGACTTCTTTTAAATGCATGACGGCACTTTTGGCATGCTTGGTAGCCACTCCGGCATGCCCCTGATTTCCATGGTCAATGGCTGCTTCTAATTCCCCCACACCTGCATCTAAATGGGGATTATGCACTTCTTTTTGAGCCGCATGGGCATGATCCAATGCAGCCTGGGCATGGGTCACAATGGCACCAGGATGCCCTTGATTTCCATGGTCAACGGCTTCTTCAGCATGGGAAATGGCTTCATGAACATGAGGATTACCTCCAGCTAAGACCATCCCTTGAAGCAAAAGAACCGTGGCAAAAGCTACTGCTCCCAAGAGCAACACTTTACCGAAACCTTCTCGAGTCTTCATTTGCAACCTCCACCTAGATAGTTATTCATATTTGGTCAACCGGTACCCAGATCCCGTCTATTCCATAACCTGCATCCTCGCATGCATGTGGAGTAAGTTCAAGACGATTTGGAGGCAGGCTGTGCCGCTTGTTCGTTTATTTTATGCAACAGCTTCACATCTTTTTCAGCAGGTGCTGCAAAATCCCGACTCCACTCCCACCAGGAACCCGGATAATTTTTCACGTGTTCATAGCCTATCAAATGAAGGATAAAATAGAGCCATGCTGACCGAACCCCTCCAAGACAATATGTCACAACATCGAGGTCTTCTCGGATTCCATGTTCTTCTAGCTGATTTTTTATGGCCCCTAAGTCCTTGACCGTGGCATCGGGGTTCAGGAAACTGTTCCAAGGAATATTTCGAGCTCCTGGAATATGGCCTGGCCTTGGGATTCCATCAATTTCTTTCCCTGCATATTCCTCAAGACTTCTGGCATCTAAAATAGCCAAACTTTGTGAATTCCCCTTCACCATTTTCTTCAAGGCATCTTTTTTCATCATGACGTCATGATTGAGAGACACCTTGAAATCTCCTGTGGGTTTTTGAGGGGAGTCATGTTCAAAGGGCCGATGTTCCGCCACCCATTTGACCCATCCCCCATCCAAGATTCGAATACTTTCATGCCCCAAATATTGAAGCAACCAAAACATTCGACCTTCATCACCCCAGTTATCAAACGGATTGGAATAAATCACCACATCACTCGAACTATTGATTCCTAAGGATTGAATCTTTTTTTCTAAATACCCTACATCTGGATTGAGCAGGCCCTTCGCTATCGCATTCGGATCACTATATTCATGCCAGGTCGTACCAATGGCGCCAGGAATATGGCTGGAATACGCCGCCTTTCCCCGGACATCAAGAATCACTAAATCCTTCCGTCCAAGGTTTTGGGCTAGGGTTTCTGTATCAATGAGTAAAAAAGGTTTATTCATATCCCAACCTCGTTGCCTACCACTTTCCTCATGAGGAGCTGGTTATCGTCTGTTTGGGGGGAACGGCACATCCCAACCGATGATCAATCTCTTGGTCATTGAGTGCTGCTGCTAATCCCGAGTCCAGTGGAAACTCTCGTTGATAAATAGTGAAACGATAGGGGTCTTCAGCCGTCAGCCCATATGTTTCTTTGAGCATCTCATGTTGCCCATCTGTCAGAATATGATAACGAACCCGGGCCTCGATAACCAAGTCCTGTCGATCTCGCGGAATTTCATAGGAAAACTGGTAATCCCGGCTGGCGAGAGGGAGCAAACGATTGTCATAAACCTCTAGGATGACGGGCTGCCACAGAATCCAGCGCCCCATGGTTTCCAATTGGTGATGCAAGATATTATTGGCCCGATCACGGACCACAAATTCTACGGTAAAATGTCGATCTGGATCCCCGGTAGGAATTTTGTGACCGGCCCCTGCATTAATCAACGTCAGGGTAAATTCAACGGAATCCCCAGGCTTTGGGGTCGGCGGATCGGCATGCACTTGGATGGCAACAGCACGCTTGACCATATTGGGATCATGGCCTCCACGCCAAAGATGCCGTCTTCCATAGCGAATCGGACCGCCCTCGGCAATAGGTCGGGTCACTTCGGGCATATGACACGTTTGGCAAATAAAGCCTTTCTCCTTCATGAAATATTCGCCTTCATACTCTTCATAGGTTCCACACGGCCCAGCATTGTAAAATTGGAATGGCCCGGACACCACATTATGGCATCGGTAACACATTTTGGTGGTCCGAAACGCAGGATCAAATTCAGTGGGATGGGGAGCGACGGAATCATCAAAGGGTCCATAAATGACTCCATCCCGTACGTGACAGGCGGCACAGGTGACACCTTCTTGTTGATAGTTGGCATCATACCGAGGATTTTCGACTTGAATGGCTCGTTCCACCCGATCACCCGGAATGCTTTGAATCAAGGTCGGCTGCTGATTTTCTAACGGAGTATGACAATTAAGACAAATCCAAATATTGTCATCCCTTTTCCAATACGCCTGAAAAAAAGGATCCTTGTACGCATGCGCATGAATGCTAGTCTTCCATTCCGCATAAATTTCACGATGACAACTCCCACATTCCTCGGCACTTAACGATTCGAGACCCACTGGAGTTTTTTGAAACGGAATAGCCGCAGCATAGTCAGCGCGAAGACCAAATATGACCGTTGGACGAATTTCACTATAAAAATAATAGACCCCAACCGGAATGAGAAGGAGGAAAACCAAAAAAATTGGCCACTTTTTTGTCCGTTTACGAAACATGGAATTTCTGTGTTCCTTCCGTTCTGAACATTATGCTATCCAACGCCTCCCATGACTGACCCGGGCTTCTATGCTCTGCCATAGGGTGGTTTTCAACAGCCTGCTAGGGTTTCAACAAACATTGTAGATGCTGATCCACTGACTTCGCCAAGGCCGGCAAATGATAGCCTCCTTCTAGACAAGAGACAATTCGCCCATTCGCATGCCGAGCCGCGATATTTTTGACAATCTCCGTTAACGCTCCATACCCTTCTTCGGTTAACTCCATACTCGCCAAGGGATCATCTCGATGGGCATCAAACCCCGCAGAAATCAAGACAAATTCTGGTGAGAATGCATCAGCCGCTGGGATCAGGACTTCCTCAAACACTGATTGATAGGCCTCATTTCCCTCTCCTGCTGACATAGGAATATTGATCGTTTTTCCTAAGGCATGGGGACCACCCTTCTCGTGGGCATTCCCTGTCCCTGGGTAATGGGGAAACTGGTGCGTACTGAAAAATAATACCGACGGATCATCGTAAAAGGCATGCTGAGTGCCATTACCATGGTGAACGTCCCAATCCACGATGAGGATTCGTTGCAATCCATACTGTTGTTGGATATAGCGAGCCGCAATCGCCACATTATTGAAAAAACAAAAGCCCATGGCTCGATTCGATTCAGCATGATGACCAGGGGGTCGAACGGCACAAAACACATGGTCGACCTGATCATTCATAATGGCATCCACAGCCACCATAGCACCCCCTGCCGCCAATAATGCCGCTCCCAGCGACCCTGGACAGAGAGTCGTATCGGGATCGAGTGACGCATACCCACTTGAAGGGGCCCGCTCTTTCAATCGTTGCAGATAAGAGGGCTCATGAACCGTCTCAATCCAATCCGAGGTCGCGGGAGACGGCTCAAGATGAACCAACTCCTTCGACGTGCCCGTCGATTGAACCTGGGCCAGGATGGCCCGAAGACGTTCGGGACATTCCGGATGCCCGGCACCCATTTCATGGTCTAAATAGGCAGAATGAGAAATTAATCCTACACGGCCCACTGTTTCCTCATCATGTTCAGTTGGAAATCAAAGACAAAAAACCTGAAGTACACTTCACCAATACAACAGCGGTTTAAAGGTAAAACAGGAAGAATACATCGAAAACCGAGGGGAAAATCAAACGGATCGTACCACAGGAACTCCGGTTAGACAACGCAAAGAACCGCGTGATAGATTGTCAAAAGTCATATCAAAAACCCAACATATTTGTGAGGATACCTCGTGGCCAACCCTAAAATTGAGCAGTTTAAAAAAGTCTTGAAGATGGACCCCAATGATGAAACGGTATGGTTCGGGTTAGGAAAAGCTTATATGGGTGATGAGAATTGGGAAGAAGCTATTTCCGCCTGGGAAGGATGCCTCAAGGCTAAACCCACCTACTCCGCGGCTATTTATGCCCTGGCGCAATCCCTCCAGAAAACTGGACAAATTGAGAAATGCCGACAAACATGTCAACAGGGAATTGAGGTAGCCACGACCAATGGAGACCTTATGGTCATTAAAAACTTGGAACAACTTCGGGATTCGCTAGGCACCGATTCGAACTCTTAATACATTCTTCGTTCCCTTCAAACGTTTTTCTTTTGTCCTTAGGGTTTCCAGCCAAACCTTGGGGTACCTATCAGTATTCACTCAATGCTTTAGGAAGCACCTGGATGACTGCCGACTCCATCGGGTAATGTGCCGCTGGATTCCAGCCCAATAGACGTACCCGTGGGGCTCCATTCCCTTGCCCAGGCCGTTCCATGATATGAAAATTTGTGAGCCGAATATTGGCCATCGATTCTGCGGGTTGAATATCCCACAACGTTAACAGCACTCCACTCACTTGAGGGACTTGAGGAAACGTGGATACCAACACACCCACTAACCGCTTGAGATCTACCTGAGCATGATCTTTGTTTGCTCCTCGAACAGGCTCAGCATTCTTGACCGTGATCGCTAAAAGAACCGGGGCACAATAAGCAGCAAGCTGACGGGCTTTTTCAGCTATTCTTGCCACGATTCTCCTCCCTAACACCTTTTCATCATCCCACTCCTCCTGATCTTCATCCAACTGCTCATGAGAGAACGTTCCTTTTTTCAACAATACGCGTTGGCCAACGATCACGGTCACTTCCACAAACACACGATCCTCGCCCCAATAACATTCTAAGTCTGCCGTTGGAATTTTCGATTCAGGTAAAAACGCAACAGTGAAACCTACCTCCACCAACCACAGGGCCAAATCCATTTCAGCCTTGGCCGCTTCTCTCACGGGACGTTTAGGACTCAGACTCTGTTGAGCTAACCACATCAAACGTTGACGACTTCCACGGTCTTGGCAGGATTCCGTTAACTTTTCTAACACGGACTCTATGTGTAACTTTTCTTTCTTGAGGACCCGAGGAGGAACTTCTGCCACATCTTGTGGTTGTTTTCTCTGACTATCTTTATGGGACTTTCGACGAATCATGATTTATCCACGCAAACGGGAACCGGGGGCGAACACCACTCCCTAATCTCTATTGGCGCTTATGACAGAGAAGATCTCCAAAAAAATCTGAAAGATCCACATTTCCTCCCGTAATGATCACGCCAATTCGTTTTCCTTTCAATAGCGATTCCTGCCTGAGCAAGGGCGCCAGGGCCACGGCACTGGATGGCTCAATCACTATCTTTACACGTTCAAAAACAAATTGCATGGCCTCCACGATTTCTTCCTCTTCCACCACAAAAAACCCCGAGAGATGCGTTCGCAAAATCTGAAGAGTCAGATCCCCAAGGCTGGTTCGAAGTCCCTCGGCAATGGTGGATGGATGATCCATTGCGATAACTCGATTTTCTTCGACTGACCTTTTCGCATCTAACGCCCCTGCTGGCTCACAGGCATAGATCTGACAATGAGGCTGCATCCCTTGGACGGCTACACATGTACCGGAAAGAAGCCCTCCTCCTCCAACGGGAGCTAACACAATGTCTAAATCCGGTTGAGCCTCCAACAGCTCTAGAGCGACCGTTCCCTGTCCGGCAATCACCTGAGGGTCGTTAAACGGATGAATGAACGTTCCATTTTTTTCTTTAGCCAATTTGACACCCAAGGCATCCGCGTCAGACCGATTCGCTGCTGGATAAATAATCCCCCCATACTGTTCGACGGCTGCTCGCTTGCGTGGATTAACCGGTTCGGCCATCACGATATGGGCTGTGAGTCCCAAAAGATCACAAGCCAGCGCGACCCCTTGGGCATGATTCCCCGAAGACACGGTAACGATGGGTCGTGTCTTTTGTGAAGGAGAGAGACTGGCCAGCGCATTGTAGGCGCCCCGAATTTTAAAGGCTCCAATGCGCTGAAAATTTTCACATTTCAAAAAGACCTGGGCCTGAGATCGTTCATTTAATTGCCTGGAAGTGAGGACTGGGGTGTGGTGGATCACGCCCTGTAGCTTTTGACTTGCCGTTAATACCTCCTCGAAAGTTGGAACATGCATCATTGTTCAGAATGAAGGTGAAGGATTGAAAGATATTTCCCTCTCCTTCAACCTAGAAACGGCAGTTGGGAAAAGGGGTTAAGGAGAATGGATTAATTCTTCAAGGGAAAATTGTTTAGGTAACAAGACAGGAATCACAATGGCGATAGGATCCCCTCGTTGAATGGTCGTGGGTTTATTCAACTTGAGAAGCACATTCGAGACAAACGCATCATACCCGGGAAGAAAGTCATACAAGTTGGGCGTCAACTTATATTCTTTTAACTTGATCCCCTCCCATACAGAAAAGGTTCTTTTTGGTAAATGATAAAACGCATTGGGTATATCCTTGAGCAGAATGCCCATCTGATGAGGGTAGTAAAAACGAATGCCGCAGCAGAGCTTCGGAAACCCACTATTTAAAATGGAATCGACATACATCCCTGAAAACGATTTATATCCCAACAATCGTTCCTCTGGGAGAATTTCTGGAGACTGCCATTGAAATCCATCTCCTGAACGGCGAATTCGACAATCCACTGGAGACCGAATGAGGTACCCATATTGCCCCACCGTCCGAACCGGTCCACAATCATCCGGTAACACCTTGTAGCCACTCGCTGCCAGATCCCGCTGTTCTGGCAATGTCATATTGGTCATCATGGGGCGATGTGGACCAAAATCAAGTTTGAGTGGTTCTGGGGCAATGGCCGTGGAATATTCTCGTTCCCAGTAAATTTTCCATTGTTTATCAGGAATGTCCTGTGGGTCACTCATGCCCCTCGCTCCTTTACTGCTCCAAACGATCTTGGAATTTCTCTGAAGGAGAAGGGTTGGAAATACCCATCTGCCCACGTTTCACCAATTGTGTCACTTCCGCGACTCTTTTCCCCAACTTACGAGCTTGGTCCAACTCATCCTGATCGATTCCTGGACTCGTTCCTTCTGTCGTGGCGGAAGCTCCAAATGCTCCTCCTCCCCCTACCACAATCATTTGATTCCCTAGCATGGCCGCCAGAATCGTCAACATCGTGAGTTCCTTCCCACTTGAAACTTGTCCTCCCGTCGCAAAGGCCGCGCCCACCTTATTTCGCATCTTAAACTCAGGGAACACTCCAAAACGAAACTGCCAATTATCAAAAAAGGTTTTGACTTCTCCGGACATATTGGACCAATACACCGGAGAACCCACAATCAACGCATCTGTCGCAAATAGTTCCTTAGCAGACACCTCTCCCACTCGACGAATGGTCACGTGACTGCCTTTTACTGATTGAGCCCCCTTCATCACCGCATGAGCCATTTGTTCGGTATGCCCTGTCCGGGAATGATACACAACAAGAATTTTAATGGGAACACGACTATGAGATTCGGCGACTTCGAAAGGAGACAGGGACCAGAGAAAGACGCTAATGATCCCAACCAAGAGGCGGGCAGAAAACCCATGTTGAGGGAGAAGCCCATTCATGTTGAATTACTGAGAGATGACTTCCCTTTGTCCCAAACATATGGGAAGAGACTTCATTCGTTCCTAAACCATATTTAATGACGCTGGACACAAGAAATAGAGCCGAAACACCGATCTCACTGGCAAGAAGGCCAAAACTTCCACCTGGACCCCATGAAGACGCTGACCTTACCGACGTTCGACTTCTTCATCCATAGCTTCTTCCACCGAGACGTGGGTTAACGTCCCCCGATAATCACATCGATGACAGCGAACTCGAAATTCTTCGATCCACTTTTCTTGCACAAAATTTTGATGGCATGTGGGGCAGGTAAACACACCTTTTACATAATGAACTTGTTTCTTGTACTTCATCGGAACACTCCTTCTCTGCTCAGCACAGTAAGATTGATATATTCACCTAAGCCTGCCATAGGCCGATTTTCATTTGCAACACAAGAGGACCTCTACCGGTTCTCAGGATTCAATCTGTTTCGCTGTTTTCTAGGAAATAGCTGATCATGGACCCGTTTTAAGCGACTATGCTCAACATGGGTATAAATTTGGGTGGTGGCGATATTGGCATGACCGAGCATTATTTGGACAGCTCGTAAATCTGCTCCATGGTCTAGGAGGTGGGTCGCAAATGAATGCCGTAACATATGGGGAGAAATAACTTTTTGGATACCCGCCCGTTGGGCCCGTGCACGCAAAATTTTCCAAAATCCTTGACGGGTTAAACACGTTCCACGTCGGGTCACAAACAGGGCATCAGAGATTCGGTTTTTTAACATGGCATCTCTGGCTTGCCTGCAATACACTTCCACTAATTCCCTGGCCTTCTCGCCCATCGGGACAATCCGTTGTTTGTCTCGCTTCCCGGTGGCTAGGAGATATCCCACCTCAATATTCACCTGAGCCATCTCTAATCCTGTGAGTTCTGACACCCGGAGACCTGTGGCATAGAGGACCTCGACCATGGCAGCATCTCGTAATTCTTCTGGGCTCTTCCCTAACGGTAACTCGAGGATGTCCGTCACTTCTGCTTCGGTCAACACCTTGGGAAGCCTTTGCCATTTTTTGGGGGCAGTCGGCAAGAGAGACACCATATCAGCGCAACCATATTCCCCATGTAAAAACTTAAAAAACCCCCGCAGGGCCGCCAAACATCTTGCCACCGAGGCAGGAGACAAGTCGTGATGTCGAAGATCTTCAAGAAACCCGGTAAACTCTCTTTTGGTGAGCTGAGAGGGATCGACCATCCCAACCTGCTTCATATATCGCGTAAATTTTGATAAGTCTCGTCTGTAGGCCGCCAAGGAATTCGCGGCTAACCCCTGCTCCACCTGAACAACAGTGAGAAACTGTTCAACAAGAGGCGCTATTTCCAATTGGGATTTACCTACCGTCATCAACCTTTTTACCTCTTGCCATTTCACCCAGTTGGGGCCTTCTGTTACCAACCCGAAAACCGATACAATGACTGTACCAGTTTATTTTCAAAAGGTATGCCAATAATTTAACTTAGAAACGGCAGATGGGCGCAAAAAAGACGTGTAAGATATTGGGGTACATGGTGAAATAAAAAAAGTCGTGGTCACCTTGGTGGTGATGAGACATTTTTTTATTGTGCCAGGTGCGCCAAGAGCTTGCGCGGACTTTTGTGATCCAACTGCCGCTTCTAGGTTGAATTCACTTGACACGAATGTGCCCCCCATTTATATACGAATTACTATTTAATTGATTCTTCGTCTCAAATTTATGACCACCCATAGCACATGCCCTTTCCAGCTTTTTCTCACATCCCTTCGCCTATCCCTATTCGTGTTGCTCGGTGTCCTGTTCCTCTTAGGCTTTCCTTCAACAGGAATTTCACAATCTGAAGATCAGCGAGAGGCGTTGGACCGCAGTCTCTTGAGCCAAATCAACATCCTTTTTCAAAATGACCAGTTAGAAGATGCCTTAGAACTCTTGGACACGTTTCAGGACCAATCACCCCCATCTGTGTTCTTGGATGAAGGGTATTTTCTTGAGGCGGCTATCCTTCGTGCCCAAGGCAATGAAACTGATGCCGCCATTCCTTTGGAACAACTTATTGAGGAATATCCACAGTCCCCTCTTTTAGATGATGCCCGTTTAATGTTGGGAGCGCTGTATTCCCAGCTTAGTCAATCTGACCAGGCGATTGCGGTCCTCAATAATACCTTATTCCTTTCTACCGATCCCAATGCTCATCGTGAAGCGCTTCAACTTCTCCGCGCGGTCTATGAAAAAGATGGGAATTACCCCAAGGCCATTCAATCCGCCCTCGCTGAGATAGAACAAGTCCAAGAACGGGACCGTCGTGATATTTTAGACCATATTCAGGGGTTAGTCTTACAACGTATGAATGAAACCGCGTTAGGAGATCTCCTTGACCTGTTCCCTTCCGCATTCCCAGGTGACTTAGCCATGATTCGGCTCATTGAATTGCATACGGCTGAAGGGGACGAAGTGTTAGCAGAACGAGATATTCGGTCCTTCCTCAAACGTTTTCCGAACCATCCGTATGCCCAAACTGCGATGGCCTTACTCCAATCCTTCATTTCCAAAATTAAAGCCCATGACCATGTGGTGGCTGCAATCCTTCCGTTTTCAGGAAAGATGAAACCCTTTGGTGTTGAATCGCTCAACGGCATTCGATTGGCGTATGAAGATGCTCAGGCAACCCTTGGACCCAATGCGATTGGATTGGTCATCAAAGAAAGTGCCACCACTCCCGCCACCATGCGACATGATTATGTGCAACTCCTCGATGAATTCGAACCCATTTCTGTGATTGGCCCCCTGTTGGCCCGTGAGGTCCAATTGATTGCCCATTTGGCCAACCAGGCTGAGGTGCCCTTCATCACCCCCTCCGCGACATTGCGGGATGTCCGACAATTCGGGAGTTTCTGGTTTAGCACCGCACTGACGTCTACGCTCCAGGTCTCCAAACTCGTGGATTACTCTATGTCAGAATTGGGACACCAACGATTTTGCATTTTGTTCCCGAACAGCGCCTATGGTCGTGACTTCAGTCGTCAATTTCAAAGGGTCGTTGAAGAACGGGGTGGAGAAATCATGGCCATAGAATCCTATTCCCGAGGCACCACCGAAACCTCTCCTCAAATCCTCCGCATCAAAAAAATCGATTTACAGCAAAATGGAACCTTCACCACCCTGGATGGAGAACCCTATGATCCTGATGCACCAAAGGAGGACCCAAATGCAGACGAACCACTGCTACTGTATGTCCCAGGATTTGATGCCGTGTTTTTACCTGGACAACCTGTAGAGGTTGCGTTCATTGCTGCCCAATTGGCATTCTACGATATTAAGGTTCCGCTGTTAGGGACCAATGGATGGAATAGCCCGGACTTAATACGGTGGGCCGGAAATAGTCTTGAGGGAAGCCTGTTCGTTGATGGACTGTTTCTACAAACTCCAGACAGAGACATTCAAACCTTCATTCAACGGTATCAAAAACGATTTGGGTCTACCCCGTCTTTGTTTGCCGTACAAGCCTATGATGCCATGCGAGTCATTACAGACACCATTCAACACGGAGCGACATCCGGCATTGAAGTTCGGGATCACCTGTTTCGACGACACAATCTCACGACGCTTAATGGATTTGCCTCGTTTGGAGCCGGGGGCATCCTTGACCGCAAAGTCTATCTCATCAAAATTCATCGACGACGATTCCAACAACTCAATTAACCCCTTGCTGGGTTCATGAATTCCCTGAGCCACATTCTCCATACCATTTCCTTTATGGCCCTGCCACTGCTGGTGGCCATTGTATTGCATGAATATGCTCATGGATGGGTGGCTAACTATTATGGAGACCCAACTGCCCAGAAACTTGGACGGCTCACGGTAAACCCCCTTCCCCATATTGATAGGATGGGAAGTATCCTCGTCCCTCTTCTCTGCCTTCTTCTTCCCGGAAACTTTATTTTTGGTTGGGCCAAACCTGTGCCCATTAATCCTACTAATTTACGAAATCCCCAACGCGATATGGCTATCGTGGCGGCGGCTGGCCCAGCCATGAATCTCTTTCTCGCTTTCTCAAGCGCGATCATTTTAGGCATTATTTTTAGGTACGACTCATCGCTTATTGCCTATTGGCCTCCGCAGCCCAACATGGAACTTCCCCAAGATCTGCTGGGCATGCTTCTGGTTCCTGTGATCGCCATGGCCTTTTTTTCTATGCTCATCAACACGTTGCTCATGCTTGTCAATTTAATCCCTATTCCCCCTTTGGATGGAGGTCGAATTCTGATCAGTCTTCTTCCGCCATCTCTTGCATTATCCTTAAGGCGGGTAGAACCTTTTGGTCTTCTGATTATCTTAGGACTTTTTTTTCTTCAACCCAATTTTATTCATTCCATACTGGGTACGACGATCCAATGGCTTGCCATGACCTTCCTTCCGCAAGAGATGATGTGAGCCGATCCCACCCAAATGAAAAACAAAGGAGAAGCTGGTGGCACCACGTGTCTTAAGCGGAATGCAGCCCAGTGGGCGATTACACCTGGGAAACTTTCTTGGAGCATTAGAAAATTGGAGAGATTTGCAGCAGGAACATGAATGTTTCTTTTTCGTCGCTGATTGGCATGCCCTCTCGTCCAATTTTGAAGATACCAGCCAGTTGAAAGAATTTGTTCAAGAATTGCTCATTGATTGGCTCGCGTCAGGAATTGATCCGGAACGGTCGACCATTTTCATTCAGTCCCATGTCCCGGAACATGCGGTATTGCATCTCCTCTTTTCCATGATCATTCCGATCCCGTGGCTCGAGCGAAACCCGACGTATAAAGAAAAACAAGAACAGATGACCGATCGGGACCTGTCAACGTATGGATTCCTGGGGTACCCCGTCCTTCAGGCTTCCGACATTCTCCTCTATAAACCTGATGCCGTTCCTGTTGGCAAGGACCAACTTCCACACCTGGAACTCACGCGAGAAATTGCACGCCGGTTCAACAGTCTGTATGAACCGGTCTTTCCGGAACCCAAAGAACTTCTCACTGAGTTTCCGAAAGTCCTGGGGACTGATGGCCGTAAAATGAGTAAAAGTTATGGGAATACCATTAACCTATCTGACCCTGAGACCACCGTGCGGCAAAAACTGAAAACCATGGTCACGGATCCCGCTCGCGTCAGACGGACAGATCCTGGGAATCCCGACATTTGCCCGGTCTTTGATTTTCACAAAATCTTTTCATCTCCTCCCATCATCAATCAGGTCAATCAAGAATGCCGAACTGCCGAAATTGGCTGCATTGATTGTAAAAAATTTGTAGCCGATGCCATGATTGATCGACTGAATCCTATCTGGGAAAATCGTCACACGTTGACTGAGAACCCACGACGATTGATGGAGGTGGTCCAACAGGGATGCGAGCGAGCGACCAAAGTCTCCCGATCTACTCTTGAAGAAGTCACATCTGCTATGAAAATAAACTTTTCTTAATTTTTTTCTCCTCAACTTCCAGTCACAAAAAACCGAATAGATTGGTGGTCCTCCTATTGCTAGACCATTCTAAATTCAGTACCATACACCCCAAAACATGAGCATATTTCTTTACACAATTCTGCGCAATGCATAAAGGATAACTATGGCCATTCGTGTCGGGATTAATGGGTTTGGGCGTATTGGACGAAACTTCTTCCGGGCTTCCCTCGGGGACCCTTCCATCCAATGTGTCGCTGTGAACGACCTCACTGACGCCCACACCCTCAGCCACCTCCTGACCTATGACTCCATACATGGGAAAATCCAAGCTGATGTCCAAGTTGAATCCAATCATCTTGTCGTGAATGGCCAGGCTATGGAAGTCTTGGCCAAACGCGATCCCAAGGAACTTCCATGGAAATCCCTTGGAGTAGACCTTGTGATCGAGTCAACCGGTCGATTTACCGATCGGGAAGGGGCCAGTCAACACCTTTCAGCCGGCGCCTCTCGAGTTCTTATTTCCGCACCAGGAAAAAATGCGGATCTTACCGTGGTCTTAGGGGTCAATGAGACAACTTATAACCCCGAAACCCATCACGTGATTTCCAATGCCTCCTGTACCACCAACTGTTTGGCTACGGTATCGAAAGTCCTTCTGGAAAATTTTGGAATCCATCATGGATACATGACCACGATCCATTCCTATACCAATGATCAACAACTTCTTGACTTGCCCCATAGTGATTTGCGCCGGGCACGAAGCGCGGCACTCTCCATGATTCCCACCTCTACCGGAGCAGCAAAAGCTCTCCACTTAGTGATACCCGAGTTAAAGGGGAAGATGGATGGATTGGCTATTCGAGTCCCCACACCCAATGTCTCTCTTATTGATCTGTCTGTGGAAGTCGAACGACCCTGTGATGCCACCCAGGTCAATGAAGCCTTTGCCAAAGCGGCGAATGGTCCGCTCAAAGGCATATTGGGATATTCTGAAGCCCCTATTGTTTCCATTGACCTCAACGGGAGTGCTTATTCTGCTACGGTAGATTCCCCTTTGACCACCGTTCTCCAAGATACTTTCGTGAAAGTGTTTGCCTGGTATGACAATGAGTGGGGCTATTCTTGTCGTCTACGCGACTTAGTCAAGTTTTTGGCAACTAAAGGTTAGGAGGCTATCCAAGATTAGTGATCGTCACGAGGTTGTGCAAACTAATCTCGGACAGCCTCCGGAAGAAGATATGATCCTTTTTCCTTCCATCTAATTTCTTATTCGCCTTCAGTGTCCTTGAGGAAAGGAGTCCTCATGAACATCACCAAACAAACCATTGATCAGGTTGATTTAAAGGGAAAACGGGTCATCATTCGGGTGGATTTCAATGTTCCCTTGGATGATGCTCGTCAAATTACAGATGATTCCCGCCTTCGCGCTTCCCTCCCCACTATTAATCATGTGGTTGATGAAGGGGCTTCGGTCATCCTCTGCTCTCACTTAGGTCGGCCCAATGGCCAACCGCACCCAGAGTTGAGCCTGGCCCCAGTTGCCAAACGACTTCAACGACTATTGGGCAAAAATGTCATTTTTTCCCCTGACTGCATCGGTGCACAAGCCAAAAACATCGTGAGTCAATTAAAACTGGGCGATGTCATGTTACTTGAAAATTTACGCTTTCACGCCGAAGAAGAAAAAAATGACGAGAATTTTTCGCGCGAACTCGCGTCTTTGGGTGATGTGTATATTAACGACGCCTTTGGTACGGCCCATCGGTCCCATGCCTCCATCGTCGGTATTACCAAATTTATGAAGACGGCTGCCGCTGGCTATCTCATGAAACGGGAAGTTGAATATCTTGAAGGCGCGGTCGAAAACCCCACTCGACCTTTCGTGGCCATTTTGGGCGGAGCAAAGGTTTCCGGGAAAATCGGCGTGATAGAAAACCTTGGGAAACGGGTTGACAAAGTCATTATTGGGGGAGGCATGGCTTTTACTTTTATTAAGGCCATGGGGCTGGAAATTGGACATTCCCTGGTAGAAGACGACATGCTGGATTTTGCGAAAGGCGTCCAGGAACATGCTCTTGCGAAAGGCGTCAAATTTTACCTCCCCGTCGACTGTGTAGTCGCGGCCAGTCTCGACCCGGGAGCCGAAACCAAAATTGTCCCTGTGCAAGAAATCCCTGCCGGCTGGTACGGCATGGATATTGGCCCCGCTTCGGTCAAATTATTTGATGAAGCCGTCCAAAATGCCAAAACCATCTTATGGAATGGACCCATGGGTGTGTTTGAACGCGATGCGTTTTCCAGGGGAACGTTTGCCATGGCTCATGCCGTAGCCAATGCCTATGCCATGACGATTGTCGGTGGAGGAGAAACAGCTCTCGCCGTGTACCGCGCCGGGGAATCAGAAAGTATGTCCTTTATTTCAACAGGTGGGGGCGCTGCGCTTCAACTTCTTGAAGGAAAAGATATGCCCGGGTTGGCTGCCTTACCCGACAAGCCATAGACCATATTCCTCTTTTCACCCCAGACCCTCCCTTTAATACTGAGCTTCGTATGGGAACACAGTTAATTGTTGGTAACTGGAAAATGAACACAACGGTTTCTGAAGCAGAAACCCTTGTGAAAACCTTTATGAGTTTGGTCTCAAACTTATCTGATACAGAGGTAGCCTTTGCACCTCCCTTCCAAGCCTTACCAATAGTCGGCTCTCTCATTTCCCAATCCCCTTTTCACCTGGCAGCGCAAAATATGTATTGGGAAGAAGATGGAGCCTATACAGGAGAGGTCTCGGGAAGGATGCTTCAAGACCTTGGATGTCGGTATGTCATTCTGGGACATTCTGAACGCCGACAACTCCTTGGCGAAACCAATGAGATGGTGAATCGCAAGGTTCACACTGCTCTAAAATATCAGTTACAACCTATTCTGTGTTTGGGAGAAACGTTAGAAGATCGGGAACACCACCGTACACAATCCGTAGTGGAAGACCAAGTTCGGGAAGGTCTCAAAGATATAACCGCCAAAGATGTAGAGTCTGTGACCCTCGCCTATGAACCGATTTGGGCCATTGGCACCGGACGAGCCGCCACCCTGGAGCAAATTGAGGATGTCCACCGATTTCTACGCACCACCGTTGAAAAACAGTTTGGGCAATCCTCGGTTCCCCTACGGATTTTATACGGAGGTAGTGTGACTCCGACAAATGCACCAGAATTGTTCCAATCCCCTCAAATCAACGGGGGATTAGTAGGAAAAGCTTGTCTTAACCCAGAAAGCTTTGCTACACTTGTACAGTTGGCCTCTACCAAAATTTCTTAATCCCAATATCCTTTAAACGAATCCATGTATACCGCCGCTGTTATTCTTCACCTCACTGTTTGCTTCTTAATGATTGCCGCCATTCTTCTTCAAGCGGGCAAGGGAGCTGAAATTGGTGCGGCGTTTGGTGGGTCGAGTCAAACGGTGTTTGGAAGCAGAGGACCAGGAACATTTCTTAGTAAAGTGACAGTTGGAGCAGCCATTATTTTTATGTTGACATCCTTGGGATTGGCCATCCTTTCCAGAGGGGGAGGAGAATCCTCCTCAGTCATTGATCTTCCCGAACAACAGGGTGCGACATCCACCACCCAACCAGCTAGCACCTCCTCCAGCCCTGCAACAACATCTTCTGAAGATACTCAAGAATCTCCGGCACCTTAGTTTTTCCATCCGCCACATTTCCCTTGTGGAACTATTGAAAAAATTCTGCAGCTGCGTTTTCAGAGTTAGTCGCTCGTTGCTCGTGTCTAGTCGCTAGCATTTAAGAATCTTGACTGTTCTGTTTTCCCTAGCAACTAGAGACAAGCGACAAGTCCCGCATTTTTTTATAAATACGGCTTTGCTAGACGGTGTTTCCGGACCGGGCCTTAGTTAATGATAGTTCATGTGAACTGAAAAGATGGATTGGGACCCCGAAATGTTCTCGTAAGACACCAGGAGAAAAATGGAAGAGGAAACAAACTAGAAAGGGGAAAAAGAAATACAATCAGACGGAGGTCAGCCAAGCGGCATGAGAACTATCCTCGCCCTTCACCACATCAAAAAAGGCCTTTTGAAGAACCGTGGTCATGGGGCCTCGTTTGCCCTGCCCGATTTGTCGATTGTCGATCTCCCGCACCGGGGTGAGCTCAGCAGCAGTGCCTGTGAGAAACACTTCCTCAGCCACATACATGGCATCACGCGTAAATCGTTCTTCAACTACAGGAATTTTTCGTTCTCGGGCAAGTTCCATTACGGCATTTCTGGTAATTCCCTCAAGAATGGAGGTTAATGGTGTGGTCTTTAACACCCCTTTAGAAACCATAAACACATTTTCCCCTGTTCCTTCAGCCACATACCCATCGGGATCCAAAAGTATCGCCTCTTCATAGCCCATGCTTTTGGCTTCACATTTGGCCATAATGGAATTGACATAATGACCAGAAATTTTGGCACGGGTCATCGACACATTGACATGGTGCCGGGCAAAAGAAGAAATTTTGGCTCGAATGCCATGAGTCAGAGCATCTTCCCCAAGGTATGTCCCCCAGGGCCAGGCTGCAATGGCTAATTTAATGGGGTTGTTCCCAGGATAAAGCCCCATCTCCCCATACCCAATGTAGACCAATGGCCGGATGTAGCAAGAGTCCAAACGATTGACCCGGACCGTTTCAAGAATGGCCTCGGCTACCTCTTTTTTATTGAAGGGAATTTGAATCATGGAAATGTGGGCCGACTCAAATAAGCGATCCACATGCTCAGACAGTCGAAAGATGGCTGATCCAGATTTTCCCTGATAACATCGAATCCCTTCAAAGGCTCCCAACCCGTAATGCAGGGTGTGAGTTAACACATGAACGGAGGCCTCGTTCCAGTTCACAAGCTGACCATCCATCCAAATCTTTTCAGTTGGCACAACCATGAAAGTAAGATACCCTTTGAATTCTTAAAGAAATATTGCTGAAAACTGTTCTATCTCTGGTATATATAACAGGGTTTGAAACAGTGTCAATGTAGTTTTCTTGCACTCTGTTTATCACAATCCCTCTTGACACCTTTTTGAACCTCATGTTACAAACGTTTGATAAATAAGGAGAACAGAGTCATGTATGCCATAATTGAGACTGGTGGAAAACAATATAGGGTTGAACCGGGAGCCACGCTTGAAGTCGAAACCCTTCATGCGGAGGCTGGATCATCGATTGAACTCGGTGCTGTCCGGTTTATTTCTGGAGAGCAGGGTCCTGTGTGGGGACAACCGATTATTGAAGGTGCGCATGTGAAGGCCACGATCCTTCGAAATGGACGAACCCGATCAATTACGGTCTTTAAGAAAAAGCGCCGAAAAAACTACCGTCGCACCAAGGGACATCGACAACAGTTTTCACAAATCCGAATTGACGAAATTGTTTCAGCGTAATTTTTTTGTAAGCGGAGAAGGACATGGCTCATAAAAAAGGTGGCGGATCCACAAGAAATGGTCGTGATAGTAACCCTCAATACCTTGGTGTGAAACGATATGCTGGGGAACAGGTGTCAACAGGATGCATTATTGTTCGCCAACGAGGAACGAAATTCCATCCCGGTGTCAATGTTGGATTGGGAAAGGATCATACTCTTTTTGCCAAATCCAACGGTATCGTGAAATTTGAAGGTGCCCAAGCCCGCCGGCGAGTGAGTGTGTACCCTCCTCAATAAGTCTGCTCTTTGCACTTCCCAATTTGACTTCGGATTCATTACCTAGTCCGACATTCAGTATTTTCTACTAAACATCACCTCATACTTGTTATGTTTATTGATCAGGCACGGATTTTTGTACAAGCAGGAAATGGTGGAGATGGGAAGTGTAGTTTCCGCCGAGAAAAGTTTGTCCCGTTTGGTGGCCCTGACGGTGGGGATGGTGGAAATGGAAGCGACATTGTCATGACCGCCTCTTATCGCGCTACGACATTATTAGATTTAAAATATCGACGACATTATGTGGCTGAATCGGGTAAAGGAGGCCAAGGCTCAGATTGTCATGGCCGGGCAGGCACATATTCCGATATTACGGTTCCTGTTGGAACAGTGGTCAAAGACGAAGAAACAGGGAAGATTCTTGGAGACTTTACCGTAGATGGTCAATCGATCATTATTGCAAAGGGTGGCAAAGGCGGAAAAGGTAATGCCCGCTTTGCCAGTAGCACAAATCGAGCTCCACGGGAATTTGAGACCGGTACTCCCGGGGAAGCATTTTGGCTCACTCTTGAACTGAAGCTATTGGCTGATGTAGGCCTCGTCGGATTTCCTAATGCAGGAAAATCTACCCTTATTTCCGCCATCTCCGCGGCACGCCCACAAATCGCTGACTATCCCTTCACCACCTTGCAACCCTATTTAGGAGTCGTAGCCTTTAATGAATTAGAGAGCTTTGTGATTGCCGATATCCCAGGCATTATCGAAGGTGCTCATGAAGGCAAGGGATTAGGGTTTCAATTCCTTCGACACATTCAACGAACCGCCTTTCTGTTATACCTAGTGGATTGTTCAGAATGGGCGGAGACAGACCCCATTGACAGTTTTGAAATTTTGCGACAAGAACTCTCCTCCTATGATCCTCATCTGGGCGAACGTTCATTTGCCATTGTGGGAACCAAGCAGGATATTCAAGGAGACGGACAGCATTTTGGCAAACTTCAGCAATATTGTCAGAAGAAACAATTGACCTTTTTTCCCATTTCCTCAGCTACCCGAGAAGGCCTCACCGAACTCATTCAATACCTTGGGGTTCACTTAAAAAATAGACCCATCCCATGCGCCAACAATACCTGACCAATGCAAAACGTGTGGTGATCAAAATTGGCAGTAGCCTGGTTGCCTCTCGCCAGGAAGGCCTTCGGATCACTCAGCTGCAACGAATAGCCAAAGAAATAACGGCCCTTCATGACCAAGGTTTAGAAATCATTGTGGTGTCTTCCGGAGCCATCGTTGCAGGCATGAAGCAACTGCAACTGACGACCTACCCTCAAACTCTCCCCCTAAAACAAGCCTGTGCGGCCACAGGCCAAAGCATTCTTATTCATTCATATGAACAATGCTTTCATGATCACGACAAACGAGTAGCACTCGTGTTGCTCACGCATCAAGATCTCGCGGATAGAAAACGATTCTTGAATGCACGACATACCTTGAATACCCTGGTCCAGCACAAGGTCATCCCTATCATTAATGAAAATGATACCGTGTCGATTGATGAAATTCAGTTTGGGGATAATGATACGTTAGCAGGACAAGTCGCTCATCTGGTTGACGCTGATCTCTTAGTCATTCTTTCCGATGTCGATGGCCTTTTTACCGAAGATCCTTTACGCAACCCAAAAGCGCAACTCATTCCGACGGTGGAATCCATAACAGAGGAAATTCTTCAACTTGCCGGGTCCTCACGAAGTCAAGAAAGTCGTGGAGGAATGGCGACCAAAGTGGAGGCAGCCCGACTTGCTGCTCAATTTGGTCTCCCAACGTTAATCATCAATGGGGAACATCCGGGGTTGCTTGAAACCATCCCCAAGGGTACCACTTTAGGAACGGTATTTTTTCCCTGTTCCCGACCCCTCCCAAGTCGCAAACATTGGATTGCCTTTACCCTTCGATCCAAGGGTCAACTTTTTTTGGATGACGGAGCTGTCGAGGCTCTTCGGCATAGAGGGAAAAGTCTCCTTCCCTCAGGGATCCTAGAAGTAAGAGGCAACTTTCTTTCAGGCGACCCCATTGCCTGTATGGATTCCGAGCACAAAGAATTTGCTCGAGGGTTGGCCAATTATTCTTCGGAGGCCATTGAACTCATCAAAGGGAAAAAAACGGCGGAAGTTGCTAAAATCCTTGGGAACCAGGAATACGAAGAAGTGATCCATCGAGACAATTTAGCCCTTCTCTAGGAGCCTGTCCGACATGAGGGATCGTCGCGAGATTGTGCTGGTTTGAGGCAGGTTTTTCGATCGTTTGAGGGGAATAGTGGTGACTATTTAACGAAAAGGATCGGAAAAGCTGGCCAAATCCAGCGCAATTGCAGTAGATCCGCTAATGTCGGACAGGCTCCTAGTCAGCATGTTGATAATGATGAACAATTCATCCCTGCTTGTTCTGTACGGGACTAGTTGCTAGGGGAAAAAAGAACAATTTCCTAAAATACTAGCGACCAGTGACGAGCAACGAGCGACTAACTCTGGAAACCCAGCTGGCGGATCTTTTCAACAATTCCTTTTGAATGTCTTATGCATTCTCGCAAAATTGGCCTATTCGGCGGATCCTTCAATCCCATTCATTATGGCCATCTGCAAGTGGCAGAACAGACACGTGAAAGGCTTCAACTCGATCACGTGTACTTTATTCCTACGGGAGACCCACCTCACAAACCACGTGCATCCCTAGTCCCGGCTCATCATCGATTGCAGATGGTGAAACTCGCGCTTCAAGGCCATCCTCACTTTTCCATCATTGATCTTGAAGCTTGCTCCTCCGACATTTCCTATACATATGATACTTTGAAAAAAATCCGACGAGAGCTGTTTCCCCATGAACAGTTTTTTTTCATTGTGGGTCTTGACGCCTTCATTGAATTCCCCACCTGGAAACAGGCGGAGACCTTATTAACCCTTTCGAGTTTTGTCATTATTTCTCGACCTGGGACTCATTTTACGTCACTCTCTCACATCCGCGGCATTCCTCATTTTTCAGCTTCCGCCCTGGACCAGTTAGACAATGGGCAAACCACCATGGATACCATTCCTCTTACCCCTCAGACTGAATTAATTCTTCTGGGGCTCCCGCCCTGCTCTATCTCTGCTTCTCTTATTCGCGACCGTTTGACCAAGGGATTTCCCTTACAGGATTGGTTGCCCGCCTCTGTTGAATCCTATATACTCAAGTATAACTTGTTTCCCAACCAAAAGGGGTGATGATATTTACAAAAAAATTCAAGAAAAGGCCCTGGCTATTGGGAAAATTGCCATTGAAAAAAAGGCCACTGATGTCCTCGCACTGAAGGTGGATAACCTGACCACCATTGCAGATTATTTTATATTTTGCTCAGGCCATTCCGAACGACAGGTGAAAGCCATATCTGAAGCCATTGATGGAGAAATTTCTCGAAGTTTTTCTTCCAATCCTATGAAAGAGGGAGAAGCGGGAGGAACATGGATCTTGCTCGATTATGGTGATATTGTGGTCCATATCTTCAAAGAAGATATTCGGGAATATTATGGCATTGAGAATATGTGGAGAGATGCGGAACCCATGGAGTTACCTAACGTGCAACCAACCTCTCCCTTGGGAATGGCAACCTTCCCAACCCACCCCATGAAAGTGGTCCATCATTAATTTAGTGGGCAAGCGACATGTTCCTCAGGGACATGTACAAGCAACACCACCCCGGCGTTTGTGCTGAATCAACTGGATCACTGATCATGAAAGACTATTTTTTCCCCAATACATTGGAGAACCAATATGGTGATGGACTACCACACATTAGCCCAACAGGTCATTGAGGGAACAGTCATCAATCGAGAAGATTGTTTGCAACTTCTGCAGACCCCAGAACCCCAATCCTTAGACCTCCTCTCTGCAGCCTATCGCATTCGTCATCATTATTTTGGCAATACCGTCCGGTTCCAAATGCTGCTCAATGCGAAAAGTGGAGCATGTCAAGAAGATTGCCACTATTGTTCTCAATCATCTACCTCTTCTGCTCCCATTGATCGCTATGGGTTGGTCTCCCCTCAAAAAATGGTAGAGGGTGCCCGCCAAGCTGCCGCCGCCAAAGCCCAACGATATTGCGTGGTGATTAGTGGAAGAAGTCCATTAGATCGCGAGATCCAAGAAATATCCTCTGCGGTGCGACAGATTAAATCGGAAATGCCCATTCAGGTGTGTTGCTCGTTAGGGTTATTAACAGAAGACCATGCTCGGCAATTAAAAGAGGCAGGGGTCAATCGGATTAATCACAATCTCAATACGAGTGAAGCCTTTCATGCCTCCATATGTACAACCCATACCTTTCAAGATCGAATCAATACGTTGAAAAATGCCAGGGCAGCAGGTCTCGAATTGTGCTCTGGGGGAATCATTGGAATGGGGGAACAAGATGAGGATCTTGTCGATTTAGCCTTTGCCTTACGGGAGATGAATCCAGATTCTATTCCCCTAAACCTTCTGCATCCCATGGAGGGGACGCCACTAGAAACGTGTCGAAATTTAACGCCTCAACGATGCCTCACCATCCTCAGTATGTTTCGATTTGTTCACCCCCATCGAGAAATTCGCGTGGCCGGTGGCCGTGAACATAATCTCCGATCACTGCAACCCATGTCGCTGTACGTGGCCGATTCCCTATTTGTCGGCGGCTATTTGACGACGCCGGGCCAACCTCCCCCCGATGTATTCAACATGGTTCAGGATTTGGGTTTTGAGGTTGAAGTAGACTACGAACCCTCATTAGCCTAGGACCAGAAAAAAACGTGAAGCGTATTTCGTCATTCGTATTTCGTCGTTCGTATCTCGTCGTGCTTTATTCGTCTATTGTCTATTCACGAAATGCGAAAATGATCCACGTTTTTTCCTCACCAGAGACGAACAACGCTTCACGAAATACGCGTTACAGAGAACCCCGCTGGTAGAATTTTTCCATAATCCCTTCCAAAACTTCCCTGGAAGTTGCACCTCATCTATTCGTACCGAAGGCCTTCGCTGATTCGCTGTCGAACAGCTAAATGAGCGGGCACCCAGGAAGCTAAGAGCGCCGCCATCATTGAAACACCCACAGCTTGGAGAAGAAGGGTCCATGACCACATCATGTGAATTGTCCATCCAAATGATTGTTTATTGATCACCTCAATGAGTAACCACCCCAGCAGAAGACCAGCCAGCATCCCCAGAATCGCCCCTAGCAGACTTAACAAGAGCGCTTCAATCACAATCAACCTTTGAATTTGTCCTTTGCTGGCTCCTATGGCCCTAAAGGCAGAAAATTCCCTTTGACGTTCAAGGATGGAAGTGATTAACGTGTTCACAATTCCCAAGATGGCTACTACCAACGCAATCAATTCCAATCCATGGGTCACACGAAAGGTACGATCAAAAATTTCTAAGATTTCTTGGCGAAGTTCCGCATTACTGATCAGGGATACCGAATAGCGTAATCCAATGCCCTCCTGAACCTCACGGCGAAATTGGTCGGGATTGACCTGCGGATCAAGATACACAGCCAAGACCGTGGCTCCGGCCTTCCCCCAAAATTGTTCATACAGCATGTGATCCATCACGATCTTGCCACCGTCAGTCGCATAATCATAAAACACCCCCATGATGGGGAAGGGAATATTCCCCTGCGGGGTTGGAATAGAAAGAACATCCCCTTTTCCTAATTGTAAGGATTCCGAAAGCACCTCTGAAATCAGAATGCCTCCTTCTTTTTTGGCCTGTACTAAGATTGTCCTTGACTGGCCTTCTTTCAAAAAGTATTGGCTGTGTTCTGCATGAATGTGAAAATCACGGGCCACCAGAAAAATTTCTTTTCCCGCCACCTGACTTCGCACCTGCCGATAGGGGTCCACCGCCAGAACTCCGGGCAGCACTTGAACCTTCGGAAGAAGGTCCACAGGTAATTGATTTCCTCTTAACGATTCTTCATTCCCTCCTAGCCACGAAACAGGAGCAATGATCATATCGGCCATTAACGTTTGATCAATCCAAATTTCAACTGTGTCGCGGAAACTGTGAACCATGATACTCACCCCAATCATGATTGAAATTCCAACCATCAATGCTGATATCGTGACACTATTCCTTCCAGGGGTTCGGATAAGCTGATCTGCGGCTAGGCGCCATAACCCCCTTGGAGTGAGAGGGACCATGAATCCCAGAACATACACACTTAATGGGCCCAAACATGTGCAGGCGAGTAATACACAAAAGACAGAAGCATATCCCCACACCGGCACACCCGAAACAGGTCCTGGAAGAGCCAAGGCTCCCGCTAAGAGAAAAAACGTGACGGCTAATCCCCCATACACCGGCAGGGCTACCTGTACGTCTTCTTCATACGATCCTGGGGATAAGGCTCGCGCGGGAAGAGTCCGTGCCGCTTGAAGACAGGGCCAGAAGGCCCCGGCAGTTGCTACCAGCAACCCTAAGATTCCACCTATGCCATACATGGAGGGTGAAATATGAATTTGGGGAACCGAAACGGAGGTATAGAGTTCCGAGACACTTTGACTGACGAGTATCACGCTATACTCGGCTAACATGACCCCTAAGCCCGTTCCCAGTACCCCACCACACAATCCTAACAGGGCCGCTTCGGTCACAAACAGACATCCAACTTGGATGCGGGAACACCCCACTGCGCGAAGAATCCCAATTTCCTTTCGATATTGAACCACCGAAAAAGCCACGGTATTGTAAATTAAAAACATCCCAACCAAGATCCCCACCATACTGAGCGCCAAAATATTTAATTGAAAGGTTTGAATCATCCGCTCGACTTGTTGATTGCGCTGGGCAGGACGACTCACCGAAATGTGAGGAGGCAGAATGTTTTTCAAGTGTTGGATAATCGAATCGAGGGCATACCCTGAGTGTGTCACGATATTGATGCGATGTAATCGTCCTTCCAACTTCAGCGTATGTTGCATGGAGGCAATATCCATAAAGACAAAGGGTTCCTGAGCCATGTGGTCGTCTCCTTCCACAACACCTCGAACCATGAGGGAATGGCGCTGACCTCCTATTCCTAATATCAGAGGACTCCCTACATCTATTGCCAATTGACGGGCTACCGTCCTATTCAGGAAAATCGTCTCGTTCGCTAAAAATTCTTCAATCGGCATTTCTCGATGGTGGTCCGATTCAAAGGTCCACTGGTCATTCGCTCTCTGCTCAATAAGATCCAGCCCCCACAGCACCAATGTCTGCCCTTGACGCATTCCTTCTAACACCATGGCCGGTTCTCGCAACACCGGACTGACCTTCACCACACCAGGGACGGTTCGAATTTCTCGAATCAGGTTCTCATCCACCCCAAACTCCCCCGCAGATACCTGAATCGTGACATTCCCGGTCACGGACGACACACTTTGTTGAAAAGAACGGAGAACCTCTTCGTTCGAGAGTCGTATGGCCATGGCAGAGGAAATTCCCACGGCCACCCCAAGGATGGTCAGGACCGTTCGTATCGGACGGGCCCGTAAATGTTGGAAGGCTAAAATACCAAGAGGACTACGCATTTCCCATGAAGTAGTTCTTTCGATCTACCCCTTTTGAGGGAGTTGTTTCGCAGAAAGAACTTGTGGTAGTTTGACATGAATATTACGTAGAGTCTAGGTAGACCAAGTGAGGAAAAAATGAACAAAATGCAGGCGAAAACTGCGGATTCCAGAGGTAGTGTTCAAGAAAAACAAGATGATGCTCAATCCTTAACAGCTCGCCAAAAAGAAATTCTCAAACTGGTCGCTCAGGGGCATACCAATCGTGAAATTGGTGATCAACTTGATATCAGTGTTCGAACGGTGGAAGTCCATCGGTTTAACCTGATGCGGCGGTTACGGGTTCGAAATGTGGCCCAACTTCTTCGACAGGGTCTGTTGCTTCGGCTGATTCCCAAAAACCTTGTTTCCAAATAATACTCTTCCCATGAATGGGGCTTAGGATGTCCCAGCTTTGTATGTTACAGTTCCTGTAACGCTCCTCGACATGCCAAAGGAGACTCATAGCCCTTCCTGATTAATATGGTTTCCAGTTCGGTGCCAATTCGTTCAAAGACACCAACCCCCTCTTCTACCAACACTGTGCCAATTTGAACAGCGGAAGCCCCGCACAAGAGATGTTCAAAGACATCCATTCCAGAAACAATTCCTCCTACTCCAATAATGGGCATGTTTCCCTGAAATAATTTCCAAAACGCTCGAACATTGGCCAAAGCAACGGGCTTGATCATTTTTCCACCCATTCCGCCGAACCCCCCTTTGGGTTTAATGACGACAGATTCCCGTTCAGGGTCAATCACCAACCCATTGCCCACTGAATTTATCAAGGAAAGAAAGGCAATTCCCGCCTTATGAAGAATTTCAGCCATGGTTTCCTGATGGATAGGATCAAAATATGGGGGAAGCTTGACACCCATAGGCACCGACACGACCTTCCGTAACTTGGTCAGTAATTGTTCTGTCGCTTGAGGGTCATACCCAATTTGAGGTTTGCCAGGAATATTGGGGCATGACAGATTACATTCAATTAAATCTGGCCCAACTTTAGATATGGCTGCTGCACCATCAAGAAAATCTTGTTCTTTCAACCCTGCAACACTCGCAATGATTGGCTTGTGATAGTGACGGAGATCCGGAATAATTCGCGCATAAGCGGGGTATCCTAGATTAGGCAATCCCATGGAATTAATGGAGCCCCCCTCAAAACCCACATACCGAGGCTCAGGATTCCCTACACGTTCCTCCGGAGTCATGGATTTTGTGACAATGGCCCCAGCTCGTGATTTCCCCAACTCCTCCAATTCCTCTTTCGTCACACATAAGGCTCCAGCGGCATTCATCAAACAGGTAGGAAACGAAACGCCTGCGATGGTGGTTGAGAGGGTCATGATATTATTGTTCCCTACACATGACAATTATGGATTCGGGAAGCATTGCTGAAGTTGGCCATCTTGCATGATATAACGACGATCAGCAACATCCGCAGCCATGTCTGAGTGAGTGACCAACACCACAGCCTGTCCCTGAACGGCTGACACTTCCCGTAAAAGGGCTACAATTTCCTTAGCTTTTCCTGAATCAAGATTGCCTGTCGGTTCATCCGCCAAAATAATTTTGGGATGGTGAACAAATGCCCGAGCAATAGCCACGCGTTGTTGTTCCCCACCAGATAATTCACTCGGGCGATGATGAGCCCGGGAAGTCATGCCTACCATATCCAAACATTCTTCTACTCGAGATCTGATTGACCCGACAACCCCTCCACGAAAGCGAAGGGGAAGTGCCACATTTTCCTCTGCCGTCAGACCGGGCACTAGATGAAAGGCTTGAAAAATCATCCCTAACACCTCTCGTCGAATATTGGTCCAGTCTTTGTCTTTAAAATCCTTCGTGGATTGCCCATTCAGAAAAATTTCACCAGAAGTCGGAACATCTAGGCCTGCAACAATATTCAGCAAAGAACTTTTTCCACTTCCACTCGGCCCCATTAACGCACAAAATTCTCCAGAATGAACCTGGAGGGACAAGTTCTTTATGGCTTCTATGGAAACAGGACCTTTCTGATAATTTTTGCAGAGGTCCTGAATTCTTAACATGAAATGCTGAGTCCAATTCTAATTATGAGGGGACTGCTGAAAAACCCGGCAATGGCGTTTTCAGGGTTTGTCGCTTGTCGCTCGTTACTCGTCGCTAGTAGTTTAGGATCTTGCCCGTCCTCTTTTTTCCTGGAAACTAGAGACTAGCGACAAGTCCTGTGTTTTCTATTAATGCAGCCTTTTTGAACGATCCTTAAGGGGATGGATAGGCACCTTATTTGAAAAAACTTAGACTTCATCTGTCAGGCGGCGTCGGATGCCAGGCAAATTTGATGATTGGGGGACATGGCCTGCGAATCTTCGTCCCGTCATTCCCGACATTGGTTATTGGGAATCCATCTTGGCGTTTCTTCCGAGGGAGAGGCAGAAAACCTGGATCCCCGATGAAGGATGTCGGGGATGACAGAAAGAGGGTTTCCCCTGACGGCGACCGACTCCTTTCCCCTTTGGATCTGACATTGTCTGAAAGATGAAATACAAGTTTTCACCCATTATTCACTCACTATGTTCCATTCTCCTCATCCTATAGCATAGACGTTCACCATCTGTAACCTGTTTCCCCAAAGTACGAGAGGGAACTTCACACAAGCTTGACAGGAACGCGAACAGTTTTTAACCTCCATATTCTAGGTTTACCGAACATGTTCACGCCAACCTCATTCCTTCGCCAACTACTGTACATTCTCCTTCCACATTCATGTCTTGAATGCCAAGCACCTTTGTTTGATGATCCGGTCCCTGGCTTTTGTCAATCCTGTTGGAATGCTATTACCCCGATTCCAAGCCCCACATGCCCAACTTGTTCAAGTCCGTTTTCGTCACCCATATCCTTAAAACACAGTCCAACGCACCTATGCGGAAACTGTCGAATGAATCCTCCTCCCTTCACCAAAGCATGGACTATTTATCCTTATCAATCCCAACTCAAAGAGGCCATTTGCCAATTTAAATACCGAGGCAAGATCAACCTAGCCAAACCCTTAGCAGAACTCATGGCCAAAAAGTTGTCCCTTCCTGCCAACCTTGACTTTCTTATTCCTGTTCCTCTTTCAGCCGACCGAATTCGGCAACGAGAATACAATCAGGCTCTGCTTCTCGCTGACCAACTTAGCACTTTTCTGCATTACCCCGTGTGCCATCGTCTCCTCATACGGATCAGATCGAATCCACCCCAAACCACCTTAAAACGAAAAGCTAGGCTCAAAAACCTTCGAAAAAGTTTTGAGGTGACCGCCCCCTCCCAAATAAAAGGGAAATGCATTTTACTCATTGATGATGTGTTGACGACTGGGACAACCGTCCGTGAATGTTCAAAAACCCTCCTCCGATCGGGAGCTCAAGAGGTCTATGTGGCCACGTTGGCTCGTATGCTTTGACCGGACATGGTATTCAAACCTGGCATTTTTTACACATGAGGAATACAAAATATTGGCGTGATCCCATAGTGATAGGTAGGAGACCAAGCTTCAATTATCTTACATAACCCTCAAAAAGCATGAAAAAAAATCTTGACATTATTACGTATTTTTTCT
>CAZKRH010000154.1:0-4669 GCA_964555115.1 uncultured Nitrospiraceae bacterium
GAAAACAGGGGTTCCCTTTATCATTCGAGATTCCCGCAATTGGTGCCACATTCCCCTGCACCTAAAATAGATGCCCCTTCTTCCTGTGAGAAAGGTTTATTCTGGGACAACCTTCATAATGCTCTCAGGTAGCAATGTGTAGGTTTTTTTAACGATCCTTACAACCGGAGATGAGGAAAAGCTAAACTAATTCCTGAAATTCTTTGATAATCTATGAAGGTTTTTCGGTAGAACTGACAGGTTTCTTTACAAGGTAAAAAAGGTCAGGAAGAGATTGAAAAGGCCGAGGATTGTGGGATCAATCGGGAAGAGGAAAGAAATGAGGTGAAGGGGTCCCCAAGATCCATGGTGAACAGGATTAGAATCCAAGGAACCTGTTCACCATGGAAGATAGGGGAAAAGATCTAATAAAAAGACACAAACTGATTCGAATGGCAAACAAAAGAAAACAACGTAACAGAATATCGAGAATTTATTCTGAAGATGATTGATCCCCTTTTTTTAGAGGATAGAGTTGATACTTTTTTAAAAGCTTGTAAAAGTCAGCACGGTATCTTCCCGCTATTTGTGAAGCACGAGAAATATTTCCTTCTGAAATTTGAAGCAAATCTTTTAAATAGTCACGCTCAAACGTTTCTTTAGCTTCCGTTAAAGGTGGCAATCCCCCTTGTCCACGTCCACGAGCAATAGGCATAAGTTCAGGTGTGAGCATATCTTGATTGGCCATAATCACGGCATATTCCACCACATTCTCTAGCTCTCTCACATTCCCTGGCCAAGAATACACCATTAATTGTTGAAGAGCTTCAGGCACAAAGCCTCGTATTGATTTGTTTAATCTGGCACAACTTATCTTCAAGAAATGCTGAGCCAGGAAAACAATATCTTGACGTCGTTCCCGAAGGGGCAAAATTCGTAAGGGCACGACTTGAATACGATAGTATAAATCTTCGCGAAATTTCCCCTCTTTCACGAGTAACCCTAAGTCTTTATTGGTTGCGGTAATCAGACGAACATCCACTTTTAATGGCTCTCGTCCTCCAATGGCCAACACTTCACGCTCCTGAATAGCTCGAAGGAGTTTTCCTTGTAGCATCAAAGGCACCTCTCCAATTTCATCAAGAAATAACGTACCCCGATTCGCACTTTGAAATAACCCAACTTTGGATTGATGGGCTCCCGTGAAAGACCCTTTCATATGACCAAACAGTTCACTTTCAAAGAGGGTTTCTGGAATAGCTGCACAATTGACTCCAACAAACGGACCATTCACACGTTGACTATTGCAATGAAGTACTCGAGCAATCACTTCTTTTCCAGTTCCAGTTTCACCTGATATGCACACGGTCGCATCAGTTCCAGCCACCCTGGAAACTTGCTGAAACAGTTCCTGCATTTGGGGACTTCTGGCGACCACATTTTCCATCCCATACAATTCATTCACCAGCATTTTTAAGCGATGAATCTCCTGACTCATCCGCTTTTGAGACAATCCTTTTTCTATACTGGCCCGAAGTTCACGATCTTCAAAGGGTTTCGTCAAATACCCGAAGGCCCCTCGCTTCATCGCTTCAACCGCATCCGGAATACATCCATGGGCGGTCAGAATTAACACGGGCAACGAAGAATGCAGTAATAGAAGTTCCTCCATCACTTTAAGCCCATTGTAATCAGGTAACCGAAAATCAAGTATGGCAAAATCGAAGAGCTCTTCCTGAACTCTTGCGATGGCGGATTTGCCATTAGCACACGTGACGACAGAAAAACCTTGGGCCGCCAGACGCATCCGTAACAGCGTCAGCAACCCCTCATCGTCATCAACAACCAGAATCCGCTCCTGAACCAAAGTGTCATTCTGACTTGGCACTAGAAACCTCCTCCTGTGGTTTTAAAATTTCATCTGATGGTCTTGTTGGGGGAGCTTTCTCCCGTAATTCTTGATCAATTCGTCGCAAGGCATCTAATTGATGCGTCAGTTCTTTGACCTCTTTATCCCGAGCCTTTAACTCTTGTCGAACAGATTGGATGGAAGCTGTTTCAATTTTGACAGTGTCCAATTGACGGGACAGCTTTTTCAGTTGATTGCCCATACCCTTCATTTTTTGCTTTTGATCACTCAAAACAGTTTGGAAATCCTTGAACTCTTGTTTGGGCTTCTCATCGGATACAACCTCTAACTCTTTCATTTCACGAGCCACAAGCTCTCGAACTAACCGTTTGCCAACGCGCCCAAAATCTGCCTGAATTCCGTTTTCACTCCGTCCACCTTCCAAAAGCCACAACCACAATCGGCTATCATAGGCCAATTGGCTATTCGGTTCTGCGGCAACCACTTTTTGAAAATGATGACTCGCTAACTCAGGACTTTCATACAATGCGGTCAACGCACGTAAAAAGTGGGCTCGAAGGCAACGAGATTCTTCTGAACATTGTGCCAAAACTTTATCTTGGGTACGCCCAATAATCTGAAAAAATTTCTTGTCTTGCGGGTCGGGAACAAATACCACGGACAGGGAAGGAGAGGCATCTGATTCTCCCCTGCCATTGATAGGTTGATAAGGCCATGGGGCAGCGCACCCCATTTGGCCAACGCTCAAAAATAATCCGACACTCATACATAGGAAAAACCCTCTGAGGGTCGAGAATTTCATACGAGTGATTCCCTGCGTTTTTTAGAGGGAAGAAGAAAATGAACAACGGTGCCTTCTCCTAATTCGCTTTCAGCCCAAATCGTCCCTTCATGGGCCTCGACAACTTTCTTGGCTAAGGCCAAACCAATCCCACTACCAACTTGTGGACGCCCCTCTGGCCCTTTCCCCTGATAAAAACGTTCGAATATGTGTGGGAGATCTTCTGGGTAGATACCAGGACCTGAATCAGAGACACTCACTTTGATAGACCCATCCACTTGATCAACAACTTTGAGTCCAATTGGGGATCCTTCTGGACTAAATTTCACGGCATTGGCTAACAAATTCTCAAGGACTTGCTCAATTCGAGTCTCATCAATTTCCTGAACTCGTGAGCCATTCAATTGCTCGTCAAGCTCAATGCTTATTGATTTTCTATCGGCCAGAAACTTCATTTTACCGACAACATTACTAATAACCTGGTTTAAATCCACCGGAACAAACTGATACGCCATAACATTGGCTTCCATTTTTGACAAATCCAATAAACTGGCAATGAGTTGATTTAATCGTTGACTGCTTTCCAATAAGATTCGAAGGATTTCACGTTGATCTTTCGTCACTGGACCAGGGATTTGATCAAGCAATAATTGAGTGCCTTCCCTGATAGAAGCTAAGGGCGTTCGAAGTTCATGAGAGATATTTGCCAAAAACTCAGCCTTCATCTGATCCAACTCTTGAAGCTGGACTCCCATCCAATTAATGGTATGGACCAATTCACCGAGTTCTTTAGGAACATCTGACTCAGTGGTGGCACCAAACTGGCCCTGACCAATTTGTCGAATACGACCCTGAACTCGCCTCAACGGACGGAGAATACTAAAACTCGCTATACCTGCCAAGCCCATACCCAGAAAAAGAGCCATGACCATGAGCTGTTGCGTAATGGTTTCCGCACGTTTCGCTCGTTCATGGGAATTACTCAACACGGCACTAATACTGGCTTGATGTAAGTCAATATATTTATTCATGGATGTGGTCATTTGATCTAAGAACGAATCCCGTTGATTTTCATACTGTTCTGTGGATTTGGTGAATCTTCCTGCTCGTTCTACACCTTCACTTAAAAATAAAGTTTGGAACTGATCATGAAGATCCTTGGTTTTATTCAATAACTTTTTTCTTTCCTCGGAACGTTCTTGCTCCATGAGCGCGGTCAAGGTTTTACGAAATTCTCCAGCTTCCTGCAAAAATTCCTTCAAGAGAACCGTGTCTCGTAATACGAGATATTGCTTATCACTTTTGAGTTGAACAAACAGGCTGTTGATCAAGCGTTTCGAGGTTTCAACGGCAGGGTAATGGTGTGCCACCAATTCGGTACTCAACTCTGTCAGAGTCTGCAGTTGGTTCAAAATATACAGATTGACTCCAACGACTAACCCAATAATAGTAAGATACCCAAGGGCTAATCGAGAAAAAATCGATAGCCGGGCAAACCGTTTACGAAATTCGCTGGGGAATTGGGACATAGGTGTCTTCATTTTCTCAAAAAAGAAAAGGTAGATAAATCCCCCTAAAGAGGGGGAAACCAACCTCCGTTATTCTTTCCTTTTTTCACTCAACATCAAATCACGAAGTTTTTTCGAATACAGGGAAGACACCCCCCTCATTTTCCTGGCAACAATAAATTACTCTAGTATACCAGGAGACCACATCCATATTCATAGGGGACATATGGGGGAAAGGAGAAATGCTAGCATATTTTGGTAATAATTGTAGTCACCAATACCGAGTATTAATCACCCAAACTCCCAAAAATCTTTACGAATCTTTTTAATAACTGTAGACTTTTAGGGTTCATTTCACTGCCATCCCAATCAAGAAACCCTCCCCCTAAACTTACAAAATCCCCCCCCTATTCTGAAACTAAAGCTTCCACAATGCGAAATTGGCCTAATTCCCAAAAAGCCCCTAAGCATTATTAATGCCAGAAAGATATCCCCCCTAAAGTTAATAACATGCCAACCGACAAGAGTAGA
>CAZKRH010000155.1:0-2192 GCA_964555115.1 uncultured Nitrospiraceae bacterium
TAAACTGGAATGCCCGCAAGCCATTCCCCTCCTTTTTTTATGGATCATACGAAAGGTTAGGCGAGAGCCATCGTTCGACGGTAGGCAAGTCCATGTTTTTTCGTTTGGCGTAATCCTCGACCTGATCCCGATTGATCTTTCCCACCCCAAAGTATTTGGCTCGTTCATGACCAAAATAAAAACCACTTACCGAAGCGGCTGGGAACATGGCAAAGGTTTCTGTCAATTCTATGCCGGTCGCTTTCTCCGCATCCAACAGATCGAATAAAATCCATTTTTCGGTATGATCCGGGCACGCAGGATACCCTGGTGCCGGTCGAATCCCACGGTACTTTTCACTAATGAGATCGTCATTAGAAAATTGTTCGTCTTTTCCGTATCCCCATTCACGTCGAGCCTCCTGATGGAGCCACTCTGCCAAGGCCTCCGCAAAACGATCGGCTAAGGCTTTGGTCATGATGGAATTATAATCATCATGATCTAGTTCAAACTTTTTGCACACCGCATCCACTCCCAATCCGGCGGTGACGGCAAACCCTCCAATATAATCAGCCTTTCCACTTGATTGTGGCGCAATAAAATCTGCCAAGGCCATATTGGATTGACCTGCCACCTTTTCCAGTTGTTGCCGAAGGGTATGAACGGTGGATAATACTTCCGTACGAGAATCGTCACGGTAGACTTGAATATCATCCCCCACGCTATTGGCTGGAAAAAATCCATACACCGCCCGTGCGGTTAATAATTTATTGTCCACGATATTTTTCAGAAGTGCTTGGGCATCATCAAATAATTCCTTGGCTTTCTCCCCCAAAATCGGATCATCAAAGATTTTTGGATATCGTCCCTTCAATTCCCACGTTTGGAAAAATGGAGTCCAATCAATGAACGGGACCAATTGTTCAAGGGGAATATTTTCCAACACTTTGGTTCCGGTAAAACTCGGTTGAGGCAGTTCCGAGGCACTCCAATCAATATCCAACTTCTTCTTCCTTGCCTTCTCAATAGGCACCAGCACCTTTTTCGACTGTTTGCCTTCATAGGCTTTCCGGGCTTGTGCTTGCTGTTGACGAACCTCCGCCACAAAGCCCGGCTTATTTTCTTCACTCAATAATTTCCTGACCACATTCACCGCCAACGACGCATCCAACACATGCACGACTGGTTCCTCGTACCCTGGGGAAATTTTGACGGCGGTATGCGCTTTACTTGTCGTTGCTCCTCCAATTAAGAGAGGAATCGTAAATCCCTGCCGAGTCATTTCTTTGGCATTGTGGACCATTTCATCGAGAGAAGGGGTAATGAGCCCACTCATCCCAATCATATCGACCTTTTCTTCTTTGGCGGTTTGGAGAATCTTATCGCACGGCACCATCACGCCTAAATCAATGATTTCATAGTTGTTACAGGCCAATACGACACCGACGATATTTTTTCCAATATCGTGGACATCCCCTTTGACGGTGGCCAACAACACTTTACCTTGAGCCCCCTTTCCGGATCCTTGCTTTTCCGCATCCATAAAAGGCAAGAGATACGCGACGGCTTTTTTCATGACCCTCGCACTTTTTACCACCTGAGGAAGAAACATTTTCCCGGCACCAAATAACTCCCCAACAATGTTCATTCCATCCATCAGAGGGCCTTCAATCACCTCCAATGGCTTCGCATATTGTTGGCGGGCTTCCTCCACATCCTGATCGATAAATTCCACAATCCCTTTGATCAGTGCATGAGATAGCCGTTTGCCAACAGCCTCACGCCTCCACGCATCATCTTTGACTACAACCTTCCCGGATTGCTTCACCGTATCGGCAAACGTGACGAGCCGTTCCGTCGCGTCTGCACGTCGATTCAGCAACACATCTTCTACCAGTTCGAGAAGATCTTTGGGGATTTCCTCGTACACGCCTAACATCCCGGCATTCACAATGCCCATGTCCATGCCGGCTTTGATGGCATGATACAAAAATGCTGAATGCATGGCCTCGCGAACGCCATTGTTGCCACGAAATGAAAACGAAATATTGCTCACCCCGCCACTCACTTTACAATGCGGAAGGGTGGCTTTTATTTGACGAGTAGCTTCAATGAAATTCACCGCATAGTTGTTATCCCAATGCGGGCCTCCCCAATGCCTTTGGAGGATTTGACGAGACACCAGAACGCATGGGTGCCGACCTTCAAGATTT
>CAZKRH010000156.1:0-10296 GCA_964555115.1 uncultured Nitrospiraceae bacterium
CCTCATCACCATGTTGTTACTGGCAACCGGCCTGTTCGGCCCGGTTGGGTAGCCGTGGCGGCCCCCCCCGACCTGAGGGGCCGTACCTCGGATAGGCCCCCTTCCGTCCATCGCCACCACCGGGACACGTAGACACCAACCGCCGAGGTCTGTGAGGGTCTTCGGCGGTTGTGCTCATCAAGCCGGCGTATCCGTGTCACACCGCGCTGCACCGTGGCCGGAGCTACGGTGATTCCTTCTCGATTGAACTGATACCCCAGAAAATCAAACCCCTGCTCGGCTTTGCCCACCCACGTTTTGTCTAGATGCGTTCTCAGCCACACATTTTGAAAGCGAGATTTATTTCTTGATTATCTCTCTCGCCTTCGGGCGCGGCGGAGCCGCAGCACCGAATCCGACTCTTGGGCGAAGACTATTTGAGCGGAGCGAGTTTCTGAGCCATGATGATTCGGTGCGGAGGCGGAGGCACCCCAGAGGGGCCGCGCACGGGCGGAATTGGTTTTGGGTCCTTTTGCCGAAACAAAAGGATCTCGCTGATTGGAGCGAAACTCGTTAAGTAAATAGGATAAGTCGACATAAAAAGATCTACAAAGGATAAGAGGTCGATCCCTATATGCCTTACTTGAAAGGATTGTTGTGAACACTGGATTATTACTCTCCATTCAAATAAGTCTTCCCAAACTCCACCGAGTGGAGAACCCCATTGATTCTCGAGATCCCAATTGGGTCACCGGGTTTTATAAGGAATCTTGTGTTGGGTCAAGATGGGTATCGAAGACTCAGATGGAGGGAGATGGTCAGGCAGATCTGCACAACCATGGAGGACCGGACAAAGCTATTAATGTGTACCCCTCTGAACATTATGCGTATTGGCGCGCTCAGTTTCCTCACCTTGAAATGGAGCATGGAGGATTTGGGGAAAACTTTACGACTCAGGATCTTGATGAACAATCGGTTCATATAAGGGATATTTTTCAGATTGGTGGTGTCGTCGTCCAGATTTCTCAACCCCGACAACCTTGCTGGAAACTCTCTCGGCGTTGGGGAATCCCAGATTTGGCCCACCAAGTAGAGACCACCGGTTTGACTGGATGGTACTTCCGGGTTTTGCAGGAGGGTGACGTAGAACACAACACCTCCATTCAGTGGCTTGAGGGTGTGACCCCGACTATGACGGTGGCTCAGGCCAATGAAATCATGCACATTCAACGAAAAGATCGCAAAGCGACGGAAAGGTTGGTGGCCTGCCCAGCCTTGTCACAAAACTGGAGAGATGTTCTGAGCAAGAGACTGAAATCCCGGCATTAAACAGGTTGTTCCATAGTGGAATGGACTAAAAGCTTACTGTGCGAATTGTGCGGCGAAGGGATTCGTAGTTTGCAACGAAGGGAGGAGAGTTTCAATGTCTTGAGGTTTAGAAAAAAAGTACCCTTGGGCTTGATGACAACCGTGCGATTGCAGAAAACACATTTGCTCGTAGGTTTCGACCCCTTCCGCAATCACCGTCAGGCCTAGGTTTTGTCCAATTCCAATCATGGCGGCGACTAAACTGGCATTGGTGGTGTTGTGGGGAAGGCCATCAATAAAGGATCGATCGATTTTGAGAGTATCGATGGGAAAGGCTTTGAGGTACCGGAGGGAAGAGTAGCCAGTTCCAAAATCATCAATGGCAATTTTTATGCCCATTTTTTTAATGTTGTGGAGCGTATTAAGATTCTTTTCAGTATCGTCCATCAAATAATTTTCGGTGAGTTCGATTTCCAAATGCTGCGGGTCAAGGCCGGACGCATTGAGAACTTGTTGAATTTTTTCCACTAAATCCCCTTGTTTAAATTGTCTTCCCGAAATATTGACACTGACAGGAATTGGGGCCAAACCCAGTGTTTGGAGGGCGCGGTTCTGGTGGCAGGCTGTGCGAAGGACCCAAAGCCCCAGTTGGTTCATGACCCCAATTTCTTCGGCTAATGAAATAAATTCAATGGGAGGAATCATGCCGCGTACTGGATGTTGCCATCGCAGTAAGGATTCCATGCCAGTGATGTGGCCATTTTCTAAATTCACTTGGGGTTGGTAATGAAGAAAAAATTCTTGATTGGCTAACCCTCGGTGAAGATCTGTCACAAGGGAAAACCGATCCGTGACTTGAGTGCCCATATCCCCTAGATAATATTGGTAGCTATTCCCTCCTTGGGATTTGGCATGATACATGGCAATGTCTGCATGTTTGAGTAGGGTATGGGCATCAGCATCATCGAAGGGGAAAACGGTTATGCCAATCGATGCACCGGTATAGACCTGATGGGTATCGAGCAGTGTGGGAGAGGAGAGGGCGGTGAGAACTTGGGAAGCATAGGCTGTGATTTCCGCAATCCCCGAGATATCCTCAAGCAAGACCGTAAACTCATCACCTCCCATGCGAGCAATGGTATCGCCATCACGAAAACAGGCGCAAAGACGATCGGAGATTTTCTTTAACAGTTGGTCCCCTGCCACATGTCCCAGTGAATCATTGATGGCTTTAAATTGATCCAGATCCACAAACAACAGTGCCAAGAGTCTTTCGGCTCGATGGGCTCGCTTAAGCGCATGGGTCAGGCGGTCAAAAAACAAGGTGCGATTAGGCAGACCAGTCAACTGGTCATAGTGGGCCATATAGGTCACATGATCCTGTGATCGTTTTCGTTCCATGGCATAACGGATTGATCGAGGAATCATGTCCCAGTTTCCACCTCGTTTCACCAAATAATCCTGTGCTCCATGTTGTACGGCTTGAATGGCTAAGTCTTCATTGGTGAGCCCGCTTAACACCAGAATAGGGATGCGTGGGTGAGCCGTGCGTACGCCATGAAAGGTATCGATGCCTTGGGAATCAGGAAGCGTGAGGTCCAGGAGAATCAAATCAAATGAAAAGTTTTCGAGGGCTGTGAGAGCCCCTTGAAGGGTCTCTGCTTGAGAAAGATGAAACGAATCGGGGCCAGGCGCGTTTAATGCTTGTTGGACTAACAACGCATCCATGGGGTTGTCTTCTATTAAGAGTACTTCAATATGATGACGGGCAGACAATACCGAGTCCCTTTCTGGATCACATGGCACTGACGAGAGAAATATTAAATTTGCTCAGGAATGAAGGTATATTCGGTTAGCAGGAAAGGGGACTTGATGTGGGTAAATGGGGCAGGTGAAGAAGACGAACGAATGGAGATGATGCAGGTAAAATTCCTAAGAATACGAAGAATAAATTGGCACGTTTAGAGAATTGAAATGGACGTATTTTTGTTGTGACGAACCGGTTGGTTGGAGATAGATTTGGTTTTTGCCATAGTAGGTATTGGGGAATGTTTTTTGAGACAATATGGATAAACATTGCATTCCGAGGTTCTGTGTTTGCTGTTTTTGTCGGTTAGGTAGAGAAACACCATGTTGGTGAAAGTGTTCCATGTGCATCTGACCGATATGACCGTTTTTGGTAAAGGAACACGTGTAAGCTTTGGGACTGTGACAGCCCTGGTGCTTTGGATTTCACCAGGCAAAACTGTGGTGACATTTGATTCTTTAGATAATATTCGATGAGATTGGTTGGCCTCTGGATTGGGCATGGCCATTTGTCAGCATATTGTGACCCATCATGGTGGGAGAATTTGGGTTGAATCAGCTGAAGCTCATGGGCCAGTGGTTCATTTTACCCTGCACACTCATATCATATACGGCTGTTTTGCACCCAATTGCCGTTTCTGGGAAAATGGGAATTTTCCTCAATACTCATAGGTATGGTGTGGGAGGAGTTGAAGAAAGAACAACAGTGAGAAATGAGGGACTTGAGTCTTCGGAAAAAATGGAGTGAATAAAAATTTTTAGTCGGAACAAGGCGGGGGGGCAACAATGTTTTGAATCTTTTTAGTGAGGGCCTCCACGGGGTAAGGTTTTTGAATAAACGCTTGAATACCTTTTTGGGCAAAACGTTTTAAGGCTTCTTCCTCAGAATATCCACTAGACAAAATGATGGGCATATGGGGTGAAATATTTCTCATGGCCGAATACACATGTTCTCCGCTGAGATGCGGCATCGTCAGGTCCAGCAATACGACCTGAAGATGGGAGTGATGTTCCCGGAACATTTCCAGCCCCTTTCGACCATCGCTGGCACATAACACGGAAAATCCTATTTCTTCCAGAATCAATTGGGCGGCAAGCCTCACCTCCTCTTCATCATCTATCACCAAAATGGTTCCTGAGCCTCGCCACTTGTCTTTTGGCATGAGGTCATGTGATGAGGAAGATTCTTCTGAATACGTACAAGGAAAAATGATTCGGAATGTGGTTCCTTCTCCCTCTTGGCTTGACACCTTGATCGCTCCTCCATGGGCTCGAACAATTCCCAAGAGCGCGGCTAACCCCAATCCTCTTCCAGCAAATTTTGTGGTGAAAAATGGATCAAACATTTTTTTTAAGGATTCTTGAGCCATGCCAGATCCTGAATCTTGAATTTCTAAGAACACACAATCCCCATCATTCAACTCTCCTATAAACTCACATTGTTGGAGATAGGACTGATTCACAAATGTTGTTCCCGTCCGAAGTATGATGGTCCCACTACTATCTCCGATGGCTTCTGATGCATTGATGATGAGGTTCATGACAATTTGGCGAATTTGAGAAGGGTCTGCAGGAATCAACGGAATTTTTCCCAATAAGTCATAGGTCAGGATGACTCGTTTGGAAATAGATACTCCCAGTAAATGACCCATTTCCTTGACGAGTTTTGACAAATTAATGGGTTGAATAATAGGTTGGCCTTTTCCGGCATAGGACAACATCTGATTTGCCAATTCTCCGCCACGCAACGCGGCCTGCTCGATTTTGAGGAGGTGTTCACGCCCAGGCGATTCCTGGGCCATTTTTTTTGCTGCTAAACCTGCGTGAGCCACGATGGTCATGAGGAGATTGTTAAAATCATGGGCAATGCCCCCAGCCAGTATTCCCAGACTCTCCAACTTTTGCACATGCAGCATGTGGATTTCCGCCCGTTTCCGTTCTTCCTCTTCTTCCTTCCGATGTGTGATATCTCTCAATGAGGCGAGAAAGACGCGTTCGTTGCCCCAATCAATTTCAGTTATTCGCATTTCGACACTGATAGAATTTCCATCCTGTTGTAACAAGGAAATTTCGGTTCGGTCCCCATTGGTGAGGGGAAAATCAAGGGGTTCTCTAATTAAGTCCACCCAGGATTTGCCAAAAAGGGCCTCGGCTGCGGGGTTAAGGAACCGGATTTTCCCATCACGCCCGATCACGACTATGCCATCGATGTGTTGGGCAATGAGGGATTGAAAATGGTTCTCTCCCATTTCCCTGAAACTATTGCCAGGTTGTAAAACTTTGTTGGATCGTGGGTTGGTTTGAGCCATTGTGCCTCCAAGTTTCATGGAAGAAAATGGTGACGCCCTGAAAAAAGAGGGCAGGTTATTTTCTTTATGAATCTCCTGGTTATATGGCCTCTCCTATAAGAAGGTTCTGCGACCGGTGCTTCATTCATAGAAATGCGTTGTTTCGGTACCTTTCCATATCTCTACTTTGCACGCATATATGCGACCATGTTCTCCATAACAAGGAGGGTTCCCGGTCATCTACCATGGTCACGAACATTCACATGGTGTTCCTAGGATTACGGTTTGGTGATCACTTCTGTGGCCCTCAAAATGGGGGCCAATTTAAGAACGAGTGTTAGCCTAAAGTTCTCGTTATAACTGTAGAAAAGATAAGGACGGAAGAAACCATGAATGAAGATCGGCTTGGGAGATGAAGAGGAAAAAAGATGGGAGGCCTAACAGTATCGAAGAAATTTCCATTTATTTTTTTGGGAAGGGTCATGTGGAGATGATGAGTATGGTTTTTGTTAAAAGTCCTTATTCTATAGATATTTTTACATGTATATTAATGGAACTCCATTAATATATTTAAGTATAATTAATTCAGTAAAAATAATCAACTGTCTGGTTCCGATTCATACAAATTTTGAAACCCGAGAGGTGGTGTTATCACCATGTGTAGAGTAAGGTAAAGAAAGTTTGGGGGAAGACATTCTATTCCTGACGGGTGCGTGTCATACATGAATAATAATAGAAGGGGGCTATCGCGTCGGCAGTTCATTACTGCCCTCATGGTTGGTGGGACCATACCCTTTTTAGGAGCGACAGCTTGCGGTCGCTCAGTTACGACCCCATGTATTGTAACTCCTTCTCAAACCGAAGGTCCTTTTTATCCAGTCACTGAACAATTGGATGTGGATAATGACCTGACCTTTATTCTCGGACAAGAGGGAATACCCGAGGGACAAATTCTCTTTGTGAAGGGGCAAGTCTTAGATGCTCAATGTCAGCCTGTTGAGGGGGCCCGATTAGAAATTTGGCAAGCCTCTGCCCGAGGTCGTTATCATCATCCTTTGGATGAGAGCAACCCCATTCCGTTGGACAAAAATTTTCAGGGATGGGGTTCTACGGTGTCTGATCAGGAAGGACGATATGTGTTTAAGACCGTTCGGCCTGGCCAATATCCTGCCGCACCAGGATGGATTCGTCCTTCTCATATTCATTTTAAGGTGACAAGGGTCGGGTATTCGGTCCTGACGACTCAAATGTATTTTGCTGGGGATCCACATTTAGAACTTGACCGCATTTTTCAAGCCTTGCGGCCTGATGAATGGCCTCAAGTGGTAGTGGATACTATGGTTCCGGGTCCAGGATTTCCTACGGGTTCAGTGGTGTATTATTTCCCTATCGTGTTGCCCGCCTTGTTTTAGCACCTTCCTCCCCACCCTGCGGCAGAAAAAATCGAACAATGTTCTCCTTGGTTTGTCGAGCAAGGTTTAATCTGGGTAAAGAAGGTGAGTTGTCCCGACTGAGAAACTGCCTATGTTCGTTTTGGAATCGGGTCTTACGAAGAAGTTGGATGGGCGTCCTTTAACACAGATTCAAGAACGCTCTTAAACTGAGGCAGGGTGTAGGGTTTGGGAAGTGTATCGACAAATCCATGAGCCATGTTTTCTTGAAGCGCTGGGTCCCATGTATGGCCACTAGATGAAATGGCCTTCACCGTAGGATCTAACACCTGGAGTTGTTGCAGCGTTTCATGTCCACTTATTCCTGCGGGAATCGTAAGGTCTAAAATACATGCATCAAAGGGTTCCTGAATGGCCATGGCTTCCTGAAACAAGCGAATGGCTTCAGATCCGGTTTGGGTAACAACCCCCAAGTACCCGCAAGAGTCCAGCATACCTTGAATCATACTTAATACCGGTTGTTCATCATCCAGGACTAAAATCTTCCCCTTTCGAGCTTGGGGTATGAGTTCCGCCCTGTCTTGTTTGGGAGGATGGTGGGACAGGGCCGGTAAGTAAAATGAAAACGTGGTTCCCTTCCCCAGCGTCGATTCGACTTGGGTGGATCCCTGGTGGTTACGAATAATGGTGTCGGTGATAGCGAGTCCCAGGCCCGTTCCGTCCTTTCGGGTCGTGAAATAGGGATCAAAGATTCTGGGTAAATGTTCAGGGGCAATGCCTATGCCGCTATCCGTAATAGACACTTTGATAAAGTGGGAGGCGTAATCGGGGCCGAGTTGGGTATTTGGCACAGATTCATTGTGGGCCTGGACGTGGAGGGTTCCTCCATTGGGCATGGCATGTTGAGCATTAATCACCAAATTATAGATGACTTGCGTGATTTGACTTTCGTCCACCTTGACTTGCCAGAGGTCTTCAGCAATCTCACATTCACATTTGACGTTGGACCCACTTACGGCAAATCCTGCGGCTTCAGCCAGCAGTGTTTTAATATCGCAGGTAGTGGGTGCTTGATACGGTTCTTGTGAAAGTTTAAAAAGACGGCGGGACACGTGTTGGGTGCTCAGGACAGCTTTCTCGGTGTCATCTAATCGTTGGTAGACCGAGTCATTGGGATTGGACCATGATTTGACTAAGGAGAGGTTCCCTAATATGGCGGTTAACAGGTTGTTTAAATCATGAGCGACTCCACTGGCTAAAAAACAAATTGAACTCAGTTGGTTGGCTTTTTGACGGGCAAATTCAGCATCTTGTTTTTCTACTAGGTCTTGAAGGAGTATGATGAACCCTATGAGGTGGGGCTGTTCCCCTTTCATGGGAATAATTTGAATATCTACAGGTCGTCTGATGTCCTCTTTAGTGACCAAAATGAGAGGTTGTGGTAATGAGAGAGGATTCTGATGTTCGAGTACTTGTTCAATGAAAGGCTCAATGCCTGGAATAGATTGGGTATGGATTAAGGTCAGCACTTCCAGAATCGAAGTCCCCATCGCTTGATTTTCTTTCCATCCCGTGAGAATTTCGGCTGATGAAGTCAGGGCAGTGATTTTCCCGAAAGCATCACAGGCGATAATCCTGGCTCCCTCTGAGGATGTGAGAGTGGAGGCTTCAATTTCAGAAGGACGAATAGTCATTCTTATTTGTGTTTCCTTATGTTCAATTTTGTGAGATTTTGGGAGTTTGGTGTGTACCTGGATATCTTAAAGTGGATTGGTTAGTGGGATACCTCCGGAAATATTTCCTCTCTTGAAAATTTTTTCTCATGGATTGCCGTTTCTAAAATTCCCCCCACCAATTTTCCGTGCTTTGCTCTCGGGGGAGTTGAGAAAATTGATGATTTAGCTAAAGGAACAGATGCCTGCGAACCGATATAATGCCCGTGAGACCCAAAGGAAGTGCCTCAACATTAGAAGCTCGACGTCGTTTGGCCGCACGGTATCTTGCGCAAGGCTTTGGCATTCGAGAAGTCGCCCGCCGTATGGGCGCCGCTCCGTCGTCTGTCAAGCGATGGAAGGATGCCCTGGAAGACGGCGGGAAAAAAGCCCTGAAAGCGAAGCCTCATGCGGGTCGACCTTCTCGACTCTCACCAAAACAACGTGACGAGTTGATTCGTGTTCTGTTCGCAGGGACTCGTGCGTCAGGATTTTCTTCCAGCCAATGGACCTGTTGGAGAGTTGGCCAAGTCATCTCACAACGATTTGGAGTACGATATCATCCTGATCATGTCTCTCGGATCCTCAGGGGATTGGGATGGCGGTACGAACCTTCCACTCAACGGGGTAAACGTTCGTTGGTGCCCCCCCACAAACGACGCTGGTTAGCCGGTTAATTACTTTCTTTTCTTTTTATCCTTAACCCCTTGATTACCTAAGGTCCTGATCGGATGTCGTTCGACAGATGTTCCATTTCTTAGGCAGGAACTATAGCAACTTTTAGTAATTAGGCAAGTCTATTTTATTAGGGATAATTGCCTGGGTGAAATTAGGGTTATCCTGGAGTCATTCGTTGTCGTTTGATGAAGGAATGGTGCTTGGTTCAATCCCCGGAGACCTCCAATTACACGTCTTTTCCTCCCATCCTGAAATACTTTCTCATTTCTAAGAAAAACACGATGGAAAGGGGGAAATAAGTGAAATAGTCGGCTACTTATCGTGACATGTTGGCCCCCTTTTCGTTTCGTTGATACCCCCCAGACCCTATGGTACACTAAAAATCGATGGGCGATTAGCTCAGTGGGAGAGCGCTTCCCTCACACGGAAGAGGTCACTGGTTCGATACCAGTATCGCCCACCATTTCAAGGGTTTCGGAATATATTCGTGGGTCCCTGAAGGGTTCTTCTCTATGATGACCAAGACCCTTAACCACATGTTCTCTTATTGTGTTTCTCCCCACCTATGATGAAGTCTTCTTGGGTGTTTCAAAGATGGATGTGGTGTTCCATTGGGCTCCTCGTTCTGGTCTTTGGGGCATGCTCCTCATCTCCTGACCCTTCCCCTCTACCCCCTACCGAGAGTGATCTGACCTTTGTTAAGCCCGATCAACTGTGCCAATCCCAAAAGGCTTTAGAAGGCCAATTACAACGCTCCTCGCTTGTGGAACACCCCTGGGGGGCAGGTGAGGTGTGGGAACGATTGGCCTTTAGTAGGCAAGCCGATCACGACCGATTGTACTTTTTTGATCAAGACCACATGTTAATGGGGATAGTGTTTCGGTTTGGGAAGGGATTAAATCTCAAGCCCTACCCCACCCTCAGACACACCCTTTCTGAGCTCCCACCTTCTTTAGAATTTTATTTAGATGCCGCTCTCCTTATCCGTGGGGGGAATTTGGATTCTGCCGTCCTGTATCGTACTGGGGATGAAACCAGCACCACTCGGTACGTCGTGTTGGAAGGAGAGGGGGATCCTCTGTTGTTGCTGGCCACGGTGGTCGTGGATCCGTATGAGCCACTGTTAGCGTATAT
>CAZKRH010000157.1:0-3105 GCA_964555115.1 uncultured Nitrospiraceae bacterium
CCGTTCTTACCCGCCATGATATGGTTCGGCATGCTCAGATAACGGCGAATGAAATACTCGTGGAAACCGATCATCCGCAGGCAGGACGACTGCGACAGGCGCGCAATGCTGCGACGTTTTCTGGAACACCTGCAACGCACCGCTTTGGCGCGCCACAATATGGCGGACACGGCCGTGACATCTTGCAAGAGCTCGGGTTTGCAAGCGATCGCATCGACCAGTTTGTTCGAGATCGAGTCATTGTTGTGCCAGAGGCTGAATAGGTGCTTGAATTCTTTTCAGGGGAAACCGCAATGAAAATTGCTACGAAAATGTTATGGCTTGCCACTTGCGTGATCGCGACCGCGCAATGCGCAACATCAACCGCGCTAGCGCAGGGCACGGCAAATACCGGGGCCGTAACGATTGTTGACGAATTGCCGTTTCCCGAAGCGCCGCTATTTGTGAATGACCAACTGCATTGGGTCGAGTACATCTCAAACCGGCTTATGCGCCTCGATGGTGACACCAGGACCGTGCTGCATGAGCAGGAAGGTTGTGGTCATAACGGTTTGGCACTTAGCCCGAATAAGTTGTTGGTGGTTATCTGTTATGAGTCGAATGAAATTCTATACCTCGACCTGGATGGCAGCGTTGTGGAACGAATTGATGCCGACGTCAATGGCGAGCCTTTCAACCATCCCAACGATATCGTTTTTACGGACGAAGGTGGAGCGTACATCACGACGTCAGGGCCATTCGTCGCTGAAGCCAAACAGATTGTCGGCGGTGTGTATTTTCGAGGACCCGGTGCGGCAGGATTTGTTGAGGTCGCGGATGACGTGCACTTTGGCAATGGCCTAGCCGTGATCAATGACGGCAAGACCTTGCTCGTGTCAGAACACAATGCCAATCGTATCTTGAGATTTGACATTGCTGATGATGGATCATTATCGAACAGGCAACTTTTCGTCCGCATGAGCGATATGTTGCCCGGGCCCGCCCAGCCTTCGATTTGGTTGGGCCCGGATGGCATAAAGGTTGATTCTCAGGGCAATATTTTTGTGGCGTATTACATGGGCGGTCATGTTGTGAAGATGTCCTCTGAAGGAAAATTTCTTCAGAGCTTCGAGATTCCCGGGATCGCCGTCACGAACCTGACGTTCTATCCCGACGACAGTTCGATGTACGTTGCAGCGGTGGAAGATGTAACTGGTGCACCGTATCACGGGAGTATCTGGAAGATTGACCTGAACAGACGCTAATAACGCTAGCGATCGAGTATGTTTGATCTTGCAGCTTGTATTTCAAAATCGGCCAGCAACTCCTGCAGGAGTTCAGGATGGGTGCCTGCGAGGTCGTGTTGCTCATACGGATCGGCGGCGAGATATCACGTCATGTAGATGCAGACGCCAGTCACTATGTCCATAAAATCCATGTACCTTTGATTACCAACACAGAAAGCATATTTCACGTTGGCAAACAATTAAAGCATCTGCCGGTCGGTGAAGTCATCGAAGTGAATAATAAGCGTGTTCATGCCGTCAAGAATGATGGCGATCAGGATAGAATTCACTTTATCTTCGAATGTTACAACATGGACGATTACGGTAAGCCTGGCTGAGTTGGTAAATTAACCTATGGTGAGGGCGACTGGGGCCATACGGCGTGGCGATCATCTATGACAAAGGGGTGCTCGTGGTGCACCGGCTGATGACGGTGTGGATGACTATTCTGATCTCTCTTTCTTTCGCCTTCATTGCTCAACCCTCCGTGTGATTCAAAGTACACGAAGTGTCCTAAAGGGTCGTACATTCCTAAAGGTGGTCCAGGATGAACCCGAAGCACATATCTGGAATCCAATGCGTCCACACGAAATACGAAATTAGTCGTGTCCGATATTAATTTGAGATTAGCCCGATCGATCCCGAATTTAGAAAGCGCTGTTTTACCTAACTTTCGTAATCGTGTTCTTTTCTTAATTCGGGACAGCTGATCAAAGGAATCCATCTGGTGAGTTTTAGTTTGGATTAAGATCAAATGAGATGCACAGACGATTTTGCTTGCTGTGAAAGGGCACCGTTCTATGAAACAGGGACGACGGAAACATGACTAGATCTCCTTCCATCACCTGATAGGTCTTCTTTGGATAATCAAGATTTAAGATGGGAAGATTGTTTCCATGCAGCCCGAACTCAATATTAGCTTCATTGCCTTTTCTCGTTGGCATATCGAGATAAATCACGCCACTCAACCATCCTGTCGGATGATTATGCAACGTGAGATGGCCACCCTGCTCCATGAGAATGTACCACGCCGTCATGCTGTATTTTTGTGGCCACTTTTTAATATATAGGCAATCACTTGCTGCATGGCTTGAGAAGTAAGCTGCGACTTCATGTCTAAGGATCGCGTGTAGTTCAGCCAAGGACCCACGCGCCTCAACAAACAGGCTTGCTGCCGATTGAAAACCAAAGTTGAGGAGAGACTGATTTCCACCGGCCAATTTTAATTCGAAGATTTGTTTCCTAATTGCATCGAAAAATCTGCTGTCTTTTCTAGTTGCTGAGTTGAGATTTTTAACGGAAATAAAATCCATAGGATTGCTACAGAACGGATAGGGATCCGTGGAATTGAATTGGTTGGACGCAAATGCGCTGATCGCCGCAACGCCGATATTAATGCTGTCTTCTGAAGTAATTTTTTCAAGTTCCTGATAAAATCTCTCTTTTTCCATACGCGCGTATAAACATTCTAGTAAGTTTGCGCGGGACAGTGTTGTATTTACTTTCTCAAGGCAACTAATCGCTTCGTCCAGCCGTCCAAGCTCTTGAAGTGTACTGCCTTCGTTACGACGTGCCATAGCAAAATCTGGCTTGGCAACAAGAGCCTTTTGATAACTGGTGACGGCTTCTTCGAGTCTCCCAAGATTCCGGAGTGCATTGCCCAATTCATTGTGTGCATTGGCATCATTCGGTTTGCGGTCGATTACAGCTTGATAGCTATTAATGGCCTCATCGAGCCTTCCAAGGCCTCGCAGAGCATCGCCGAGGTTAATTTACCAACTCAGCCAGGCTTACCGTAATCGTCCATAAAATCCATACCTTTGATTACCAACACAGAAAG
>CAZKRH010000158.1:0-1662 GCA_964555115.1 uncultured Nitrospiraceae bacterium
TTGTTCTTTTTGGGGAGAATAAACCGGGTGAAACAGATTTAAGTTTTGGAAAACGTTCTCAATTAATCGATCATGAACAGGAGAACAACTGCAAGGGCCTTATTTCCCTGATCGGTGTCCGGGCTACGACCGCTCGTGGGGTGGCCGAAAAGGCCGTAGATTTAGTTGTTAGGAAACTAGGCAAAACATTTGGAGCTTCCCAAACAGCGAGTACTCCCATTTTTGGCGGCCAAATGGAGTGTTTTGACGAATTTATGAAGGAGATCACAAGAAATCGCCCCTCGGACATTAGCCCTTCGATAATCCAAACATTAGGAAACAATTATGGGACGAACTGGGAAGCGGTCTTGAAATATTCAGAAGAGGATTCAATGTTTTCCAGGCCGTTGGGAGCTTCCGATGTGTTGAAAGGAGAAGTCATTCATGCTGTCCGGGAGGAAATGGCACAAAGATTAAGCGATGTCGTGTTTAGAAGAACAGATCTGGCTAGTGGAGAATTTCCTGGTGACCATGTGTTGCAAGAATGTGCTGATATCATGGCGACAGAGTTAGGCTGGAATCGGAACAGAGTTGACCAAGAGATTGATGCAGTGAAGAAATGCTTTCCCGCCCATGTGTTGGAGGCTGGGCAAGGATCAGATGCCCGACAGAATGCATTGTGTGGTGTGCAATAGGTTCGTCAAACGTACGTTAATTTTAGAAATGAAATCTTGAGCCAGGCATTCAATCAATGATTGGGATTCCTTGGCTTTATTGAGAGAGGGTGTTATGGCATTGGCTACGACTTCAATCGAGTTGGAGAAACAGAATGGTTCCAAGCCTCAAGAATTGACTGCAAAGATTGAACCGTTTGACTCATTTTGGGAGGGACCGGAGAATATTGAAAAAGGGTATAACAAGTTTTTTCAATTTTACAAATATAATTACTTGAAACATGTTCCTGACCAGAAGTCGGCAAATATTCTTGTTGTCAGTTGCGGACCAGGATATTTTGTCAACCTGTTAACCCAGTATGGATATACCAATGTCCTTGGAATTGATTCGCTCCCTGAAAAAGTCGATTGGGCGAGAAAGAAAAATTTAAATTGTCGGACAGAAAGAGCTTTTCCTTTTTTAACGAACCATAAAAACGAATTTGACGCGATCTTCTGCGAACAGGAATTGAATCATTTAACCAAAGAAGAGATCGTGGAGTTTCTTCATCTTTGTCGAGAAAGTTTAGTGAAAGGGGGAACACTTATTGTTCATTCATTAAATGGGGCCAACCCCATTACCGGGGCAGAAGCGCTCGCGCAGAACTTTGATCATTACAATACTTTTACCGAATACACGATGAGGCAAGTTCTGGAGTATTCGAGGTTCAGCGATATTACAGTGATCCCGTTGCACCTTTACGTCTTTTGGAGAAATCCGCTCAACTACGTGCTTATCGTCATGTCAGCACTTTACACGCTTTTTTTTAAAGTCAGCTTCATGCTTTATGGGAAAAAAAACAAGCTCTTTACTAAGAAGATCGCAGCTATCTGCGAGAAGCCGAGATCTTCCTAGAAACACATACTACGCATACGTTAATACCCTTTTCAAAAAAATAGAAAGACACGCTATCGGACCGTCTCTTTTTCGCCAGTTTTGTCCCCGGATGACTCCCTGGCCCACGACGGA
>CAZKRH010000159.1:0-3825 GCA_964555115.1 uncultured Nitrospiraceae bacterium
TATCAATGAAAACCATTTAGCTTCTGATCGATTTTCTGCGACTGGTTTTGGGGGTGAACGACCCGTCTCGTCCAATCTCACGGCTGAAGGCCGAGCCTTAAATCGGCGTGTTGAGATTGTGATCCTTCGAGAAACTGCTCTTCCTGTGCCTATTCTCCGTCCCACCCTTTTTAATTAATAGCCTAAACATTCCCCAATTTTTTCGTCGAATGGCAAAAGAGATTCATCCCCTAGAGACGGGGATGCGGAAAAAAATTTCCAAAACCAGTAGGCAAAAACGGTCGAGCAGGAAAGATCTGCCTATTGATACGACCAGGACATGACGGTGATGTGGAATGAAGGGGAATTCGATGGGTGGAGTATCCTTAAAATGATTGTGAAGTTTCAGATGCCAGGAACCTGTCCGAGATTAGCGATTGTCACGAGGATGTGCTGGTTTGAGTCAGATGTTTCGATCGTTTGAGGCGAATAGTGGGACTATGCAACGAAATGGATCGGAAGATCTGGCCACATCCAGCGCATCCGTAGTAGATACGGCTAATCTGAGACAGGTTCCTAGATGTGGACCTGGGATCCTTGACGTTCTTTCTAGTTGTTTCAATTTGTAGAATATAAACCAATAAGAACACGTACGGACCTGGGCCATCCGGGAAGGTTTGGCATGAGCGTTGCTTCGTGAGTGACCAGGAGACCATTGTGAACGCAGGAGGCGTGGGTCATGAATCGAGGCATTTATCCAGTACTTGCTGGTGCTATCACCAAGGAACGACAATTAGAACTGTTAGCGCATAATCTCGGGAATCTTCAAACGGCTGGGTTTAAAAGGGACCAGCCAGTATTTGGGACTCTTCTTGCCCAGTCTACGGGGCCCTCAGTACCAGGCCTTGATCTTTTCCCTCGAGTAGAGGACGTCCGTCCTGATCACACTCAAGGAACCCTTCGACATACAGGATTCTTTTTAGATGTGGCCTTGGAAGGGCAAGGATTTCTTGCCGTGTCAACTTCCACAGGTGTCAAACATATTCGAGGTGGCTCGTTGAGGGTCGATGACCAAAAACAATTAGTCACGCATGCGGGGGATCCTGTGTTAGGCCAGGGTGGCCCGATTCAAATTGGGCCTGGCAAGGTTACGATTGACAAAAGTGGAACGGTGAGGGTGGATAAATCGACTGTAGGAACTTTGCGTATTGAACAGGCTCAGCCGTCGGAAGTTCCCATAAAAGCCGGGGATCTGTATTGGATATTACCAGGTAATCCACAAGAGGCTTCAAATGTAACGGTTCACCAGGGTACCTTGGAACAATCCAATGTGAATGCGAGTTTGGCGATGGTGGACATGATTCAGGTGACACGTGGCTATGAACAGATGCAAAAAGCCATTCAAACGATGGATGATCTGACTGGGCAAATGATTCAATCTTCGCGGGTACAATAAATTCCATGTCTATATTTTCACAAGACATCGAATAGGAGTTGATTGGCGTTTCTTTCCAACAAAGATTCATTGAGGGTTTTCCGATTCTCTAGGACAGGAGAAAGTATCCTATGATTCGAGCAATGCATACGGCTTCCACTGGTATGGCCGCGCAACAACTTAACATTGATACGATTGCCCACAATTTGGCGAACGTGAACACGAATGGCTTTAAACGGAGCAGGGCGGAGTTTGCGGATCTGTTGTATCAAATTCAACGATTACCGGGTTCAAATTCTTCTAATACGGGAGTCTTTCCTGTAGGGATCCAGGTAGGGGCTGGAGTTCGTCCTCTGACGGTGGCGAAAGAATTTGAACAAGGGAATTTGCGGCAAACAGGGAATGCCTTAGACTTTGCCATTGAAGGAAATGGATTTTTCCAGGTTCTGCGTCCAGATGGTACGACCATGTATACTCGATCTGGATCGTTCAAACAGGATAATACCGGAAACGTCGTGACGGGAGATGGAGATACCTTGACTCCCAGCATTACTATTCCGTCCGGAGCTCTTCAAATTGATATTGCTCAAGATGGAACGGTGTCCGTCTTGTTACCGGGTGTGTCGACATCTACTCAAGTGGGTCAGATCACTCTCGTTCGATTTGACAACCCCTCTGGAATGATCGCTCAGGGGGGAAATTTATTTCTGGATAGTGCCGCTTCTGGGCCTGCCCAGCAAGGGACTCCGGGGTTTTCTACGGGATTTGGGTCAATTCGACAGGGTTTTTTGGAGACCTCGAATGTGAATATTGCTGATGAAATGGTCAATATGATTATCGCACAACGCAGTTACGAAATTAATGCCAATGCCATTCGGGCAGCTGATGACATGATGCAGGTCGTCAATAACCTGAAGAGATAAGGTTATGAGGATTCGAACTTCTCACAATCAGGATTGGGGTTGGTTAGGAGCAAGACCGTTGGAGTGGAAAAGACGTTCGAGTTTGTCCATTCTGATTGTCCTGGGAATCAGTTTGGTCTTCTGTGGCATGTCACTGGGTGCTGCCAAGAAGGTCTTGGGTAAACCATCCATGCAATCGGTGATGACGAGTATCCTTCATAAGGAACTGGTTCAGTACTTACAACAGCAAGTGCCCTCATCTGGAATTCGTTTGGAGACCCGATTGGTATCGCCTACAAAACCCGTGGTCGTTCCTCGCGGAAAATTATCATTGAAGGTGGTGCCGAGTCCCTTGAGTGGAAGAACGGGAAGGCGTGTCTTTCGAATAGAGATGTATGTTGACAATCGATTGGCGAAAACCGTCAATGTGATCGAAGACATTCAAGCGGTAAGTTTGGTGGTGCTCCCTGTACGATGGATCAAAGCTCACGATATCATTGAACCGTCGGATGTGAAAATTGAGAAGAGACACCTGACCTCATTACATGAGGATATCATCTTCCATAAAAGCCAGGCTGTCGGGAAAAAAGCCCAACGTTCTCTTTCACCGAATCAGCCTATTCAACGATCCTTTCTGACCTTGCCACCCATTATTCACAAAGGGGACCGAGTCATCATTAAGGCTCGGAGCGGAGGGCTTCTGGTTCAAACCACTGGTATTGCCAAAGCCTCAGGAGGAAAGGGAAAGACGATCTCAGTAGAAAATCTGCAATCCCATCGCAAGGTGTTAGGGCGCATTGTGGCCCCTGGTATGGTGGAGGTAATTTTTTAAGTCTTATGAAAAGAAGACCACTGTTCACCCTGACGATGGGAATGCTGGCAGGCCTTTTTTTGGTGTCCATTGGTTGCACGCATACGGAACCAAAACCTGTGGAAACAAAAGCAGAAGATTCTGTGGAGGTTCTCTCGATTGCTGGGCCGACCACCATGGGCTCTCTCTGGGAGGAAAATAATGGTCGGGCTTATTTGTTTGAAGATCTCCGAGCCAGTCGTGTTGGGGATATCGTGATCGTGAAAATTGTGGAGGAACATAGTGGATCGAAAAGCGCCAATACGACTGCAGACCGGGAATCGACCTACGAAGGAAGCTTATTGGGGTCTATTTTTGGGTTGAGTAGCCTTTTCCCTTCTGAGTTAAGTGGTGATGGCGTTGGGGTGAAGGCCTCTGTTCAAAATGAGTTTGAAGGATCTGGATCCACAAGCCGGCAAGATTCATTGACTGGAACCATCGCGGCACGGGTCGTGGAGGTGATGCCCAATGGGGACCTTCGCGTGAAAGGCAGACGAGAAGTAACGGTCAACTTGGAAAAGCAAACGATGACGTTGACGGGAATTGTTCGTCGTATTGACTTAGATACAGAAAATACCGTGCTGTCTACCGCCATTGCGGAAGCAGTAATTGAATATACAGGACTTGGGGTCGTGGATGAGGTGCAACGACCTGGTTGG
>CAZKRH010000160.1:0-7556 GCA_964555115.1 uncultured Nitrospiraceae bacterium
ACGGGCATTTTGTGTTTTTTGGGAGGATGGATGGCTTTTGAGAGTTTTTGACGGCCAGGGAGGGTGTCCCGCAATAGGAGTGGGAGGTATGGTACAATCGCTTCGGTTTTATGTTTTGACTGAAGGGTGGAAATCTTGGGAAGTAGAATTAGGTTTGAGGGGAAAACTCGTTCTCGGTTTTTTTCTGGGATGCGTCGCCGACTTGGCGAACTTCGGCGGAAAACTGAAGATAGCCTCGAAGTGGCGATCGATACCATGATGCTTGATCGGATTGATAGTTTTTTTCGAATTGAAGAGGGTTTGGTAGAAATCGAACGGATGACGGACCTTATTGAGGAGGAGCTTGATGAAGTCGAAGAGCTGACTCATGCTCAGCGAATGGATGCTCGCCTCGAATTTATTGAAGATCGGTTTGAAGATTTTGATAGCGAGATTCGAGAGCGACCCAAACGGCGTCGGCGAAAGATTAATCTCTTTGATTTTTTTAACGCCGCGGGTGGTGGAGCTGGTGGCTCAGGGGATATCTCGGAAGCCCATGGGGAAATTCGTTCGCATGAACAGGCCTATGAGGCCTTGGGGTTAGAATATGGCAGTTCGATGGTGACTATCACTCGGGCGTTTCGCGAACGCGCGAAAAAAATACATCCCGATATCCGCAATGGCGATACGAGTATGGAACCCCAACTCCGTCGTATTATCGAAGCCTATCAATGGCTTCGGGCTGATTCGAGTATCCCGAGAACGGAAGCTCATGGCACCGAAAATTCCCGGTGAGGGAATGTTGAAAAAGTCCGCCAGCGGCGTTCTCCTGATTCGTCGCTAGTTGCTCGTCGCTTGTATCTTGTGATCTTAAATCCCTTCCATTTTTCTAGTTACTAGAGACAGGTAACTCGTCCCATGGGTTCTATGGAATTGGCCTTGCCGGACGGATCTTTTTGACGTTTCCAAATTCCTTCTCGCTTTTCTTCTCAGTTACCATTTCCCAAAGGAATGGTGATGACAATTCCTCCCATAACGTCATTCAGTTGAAAGTCTCGTTTTGGACTACGGGAATGCGCATTATGGCATTCCACGCAAGTTGAGGCGACGGCGAGATCTGGATAAATTGCCTGGAAATACCTCAATTTTCCACTAGAGATGACTCCAGAGTAAGACTGTTGGGGGTTGGCGATCATGGACTCCAACCCCTTTCGTTCGAACGTGGTGGCTGGGGCATTCCGTTCATAAATTGGCCATAAACTAATTAATCGATAGCGAATGCCTTGTCCCTTCTCCGCGACTAACCGTCCAGCGGCCTGTAAAAGCTGGGCTGGTAGAGGAAGGGTATTCTGATTTTCCCACTGTTCTCCCGCCCGTAAAATACCCTTTTCCTTTAATGGATCCACGACATGGGTGGAATAGACGGTACGATCCGCTTCGATGATAGCATGAACATAGTCGGCCACTAGTTGAGGGGGAATGCCCGGTAACTCTCCGTTCTGTTGAGCCATGGCTAATCCACCCCAATACGGGGCACCTACAAGACAGAGAAGGCTCGCTGTGCCCAAAACCCATTTCTGAAGACGTCTTGTTGTTTTAGGGTTCATGGTGGTGTTCCTCCTTTGTCTCTGATGAAGATTCCAAAAGGTCCACGGGGAAAGTGAGGGTACAAAGCACTCCGTGCGGTTCGGTATTCACGATGTCGACTTGTCCGCCATGACGACTCAGGATTCTTCGAACAATATTGAGTCCTAATCCGGTTCCCTCCCCTTGGGCTTTGGTAGTGAAAAAAGGATCGAAGATATTAGACCGATCTTTTTTAGAAATTCCCTGGCCAGAATCTTGAATGGACACCACCGCTTGTCCATTCAGAAGGTGTGTGGTGAGAGATAACTGGCCTTTTCCCTTCATGGCTTGAACGGCATTATTCATCACATGGATAAAGGCCTGACGGATTTCTTCTGGTTGTCCCATGACCTTGGGAATGGGGTGGAAGTCAGTGTGAAGGTCAACGTGTGAGGCATTGGCGGTATTGAGAACCCAATCCCAGGCTTGAGTCAGTTCCTCATTGAGGTTGACGGATACAATCTGACGTTCGGCTTGACCTCGAATGTCTCCGGTCACTTTTTGGATAATATTGGCCATCCGTTTGCCATGTTGGGTCATATCCTTGGCAAACTGTTTCACTTGGGTGAGATCTTGTTCTTCCTGGATGACTTCTCCTAATCCAATGACAGCTGTGAGGGGATTGTTCAGTTCATGGCCGATGCCCGAACAGAGAATTTCCAAGCCGGTAATTTTTTCATGATGTGCTAACTGATGGTGTAAACGATTTTCTTCTGTTTCATCTTGCATCATCATTCCAATCCAGGGTTGCCCTGTGGTTTGGGCTTTCACCGTGAACCATTCATATCGATAACACCGGTTATTGACTTCTAGGACTTTTTCTTGGCTGGAGCTCCAGCGAAGATGCTGTGACAGTGAGTCTTTGAGCGATTCAGTCAACGTTTGGGATTCTGAAAAAAGTTGAGGATTGTCAGCTAGTTTCCCCAGTTGTTGAATCTCCTGTTGTAATCGTTCTTTTGCCGATTCATCTAAGTTGAACAATGAGAAAAAAGGAAGTGGTTGCGGGAGACCATTGTGCATATCAAAAATATCTTTTGAGGCCTGATTCATGTACTGAACCTCTTCTTTGGCATTGACCATGATCACGGGATTGGGAACGCTATCCAGGATTCCAGCGGTCGATTCTCGTAATTGTTGGACTTCCAACGTCTTGGATCGAACTTCACTTTCCAATCCGCCAAATGCTACTTGGAGTTGACTCCTCATGTGATTGAATTCTTCGGCTAAATCTTCAATTTCATCTCCTGTCGTAATCGAGATGGGTTCATGAAATTCCCCATCGGCAATGCGATGGGCTGCTGCTTGTAAATGCCCAATGGGCGTGACGATTTTATTGGCCACCATAAATCCCAATCCGACCATGAGTCCTAAGGCTATGAGGCCAAACATTGCTATCCAGGTTAAATAATGTTGAATGGGGGCAAAGAGTTCTTGAGTCGATTTCCACACAAAAATATGCCACGTGGTTTCTGACGACGAAAGAGATGATTGGAGGACGCTTGATAGTGGAGCAAACCCCACGAGGGAGGTTCCTGTATCGCCATGCCCATTTCCTGGTGTGAGAGACCACCCTGGCTGATGGGGGGTGACTAGGGATAAGAGTTCGGGGTTGTTCAGTCGTGATCCTGTGGAGAGTTCTGGGCAACTCATGACCCTTCCTGCACTATCTACCAGCATGACCTGTCCTGTTTCTCCAAACTTAATGGTTTCAATGGAAGGGGCAAAAAACTCCTTGGCATCGTAGACGCGATGAAGGACTCCAATGGCTTGATATCGAATGCTATCCATGATGGGAACCGAAAGAGTAAATGTGTGCGTCTGCAACTGATGATCCATGGCGATATGACCCAAATGGGTTTGCCCGACACCTTTGTGAAAGGCCTTCTGCCACCAGCGTTGGTGCTGGTTGGCATAGGGCACATTTGGGTGAAGAGTGGCGACGAGAAGCCCAGCTTTATCGGTGACAAAAAGTGCTCGGGTGGAAGATCGGGTGACGGGAGGGGCCGGGCGATCGGGATCTCCAAAAATCCCCCGTTCAATCCCGCTATAATATCGACGTAGGATATGGGCTACGGGGCCCTGGATTTTGGTGGCCAGAAACGTGGGGTCTTGGTTGGTCCAGGCCTCTTTTTCTTTGGTGATCAATTGTTCCAAGTCGGGCTGGGATAAGGTTTGGAGAACATCTCGGCGATGTTCTAATGCGGCCACCATTTCGGGTTCCAGAGCAATTCGTTGCGTTTTTATTTCCTCTTCCAAAATGACTAGATCTATTTTCCTGGCGGTTTGGATGGCCAAGGCTTGAAAACTCTCTCCATTGACTTCTCGAATCTCTCGGGTGCCTTGCCAAAAACCCATAATTTGGCCGATCACCAATGGCAACACGCCTACGAGCATCATGGAGAGAATGAGTTTTTTCTTGAGCCCTGACCGTGCGGGAGAGGGTTTGTCCATATCTGGGGTATTCGTCATCGAACGCCTTCAAGACTTGAGGCTCACATTCGAGGGAAATAGAAAATGCATGGTGGTACCTTTTCCTATCTCTGACTGAATAGAGATCTGTCCTTCATATTTTTTTACCATGGTTTTCACAGAATGTAGACCCAACCCAGTACCTTTGCCTGGTGGTTTGGTCGTAAAAAACGGTTCGAAAATGTGTTCACGACAAGAAGGGGGAATCCCTTTCCCAGTATCTGTGACTTCAACAATTGCTCCATCTGGGGACATCTTCGTGGATAAGGTTAAGGTGCCTGGCCCCTCCATGGCCTGAAGCGCATTCGTGACCACATTGACAAAAATTTGCATGAAATCTTCACCCTTTCCAAACAGAAAGGGGTGCCCCGTATAGTGTTTTATGATGTGGATATCGTGAAGACCAGTGGCAAATCCACCGATTTGCACGGCTTCATCAAGAATCTCGGTGAGAATAACCTTTTCCACATCCTTGGATGAGGACAGGCGAGAATACAACGTAAGGTTTTGGCAAATGGTGGTAATTCTCCTTGCGGCTCGGGCAATTTTCCCTGCTTCCAGGGAGAGTTCTTCATTGTCGCATTCGTCTTGAATATGTTCGGCCAAACCCAAGATGACATACAGGGGATTATTGATGTCGTGCACAATCCCGGAGATTAATGTCCCCAGGCTGGCCAATTTTCCTGCTCGGGTGAATTGGTCTTCGACCTCTCGTTCATGCTGCATGACCTGACAAAGAAGGGTGGTGCTTGGATTCTCCATGATTTCCGTATCCGCATATCCTTGAGTTCGGAGCGTACATGCCAAATTTGTATCTGATGTCATATTGACAATCAGATCTGGAGTTGGGGAAATTTTTGGACTGTTTGTAAGGTCAAAAGTGGCGATGCCCAATTCTTGGGCTCTGAGGAGTCCCGGGGCATCAGGATTGTGATCCACGATACCCAACAAATTGATCCCTGGCAGATTTCTGCAAATTTCAAGGAGTGCGGTTCCTTGTGTTCCCCCTCCCCAAATGACCACGTTTAGGGAATGGAGGTCGGGTTCGCGGGTGGTGCCGAGTTTTTCGAAGAGGCTGTTCATTTCTGTAAGGCTCCTTCATGCCAACCAGTCGTACCTGTCAGATTGCTAAGAAGTAGATGGCATCACTTTCTTGTCCTGTCTCCTTGTCTGGAGGGGATAACCCATTTTGTCCCCTCCGATTGAAATGAGTGCCTTGATGTGGGTCTTACATCCAATTCATTTGTCGTTGCTCAATGGCATTGGCGACAGACGTTTTTAATCTTTCTGCTTCCACTGGCTTCACGAGATATCCATGCACTCCCTGTTGCAGTAACGAGGTGGCCATTTCCACATCAGGGAATCCGGTTAGCACCAGGAGGGGAACGCTCGGCCATTCCTTTTTGAAATAGGTAATGGCTTCAATCCCATTGACATTGGGCATTCGAATATCCGTGATAATGACATCCAAGGTCATAGGGTTTTCTCCGCGCTGAATCATGTCCATGGCTTCTTGTCCATCTTGGGCTTCGATCACATTGTACCCGTCTTTTTCAAGAGTCATGCGAACCACTTTTCTGATATCTGGTTCATCGTCCACGACCAAGACACCGCCGCGACTGGGTTTTCCCGAGAAAATGCCGGCGGAACGATGAGAAGACTCCTCCATGGGAGGGGAGGGTGAGGTGTGAGAATCTGGGGATGTGTGATTGGGTAACATGGTGTCCTCCTTGTGGTTAGTGAATGCGTTCTTTTTCTGCCGTCCCACTTGGGTACTGTGGGGTTCTATCCTGACCTTTGGACGTCCAAATGGTGTACAGCAGAATCAGAATCACGATTATGGTGGTTATTCCTGCTGACCAAAGTGCCGTCATCATTTTCAATCCTCCCAAGTTCTTAGGATATAATCCTGTGCTTGCCTTAATCCTTGTTATGAATTGTTAAAGCATATTCGGTGCCAGAATGTACCTATTATGGTGTGAGGATAAATACTTGTAATTTATTGAAATATAAGGATAAATTTTCTTGTGAAAATCCTAGGGCCAAAGGATGGGAAACGCAGATGTGTAATCTTAGTTCATACTGTATACAAAGATTACAAAATCAGATTAGAAAGGAGAGTCATATCAATATGGTAGGGCTAGGGTTTAGCTAGAAAATGTGAGGTGGACTTTTGATTCAAAAAGAGTTTCACGGAAGCGGACGAAAACGAGATTATTTTTGAAAGATAAATGGCAGGTTGAAACATGGGTGATTGAGAAAGTAGGGGCCTTGAACATCAAATTTCCAAAGAGAAAAGGCGATCCACGGACCCTTTTCCCTGGAACCGAATAGCCTATTCTTCACTATGTGGATCCCCTTATTTTCCCAATAGCTACAAGATGTCGTGAATGGTTTCCGGCGGTCTGGCCAGAATAACCTTATCGCCCTTTTCAACTAAGGGGCGTTGCAGGAGATCAGGGTGTTGAATCATCAAGTCGATCAATTCGTTTTCCGTTTGATCTGCTTTGGCCAATCCCAGGGTTTTATAGATATCCTCTTTTGAGCGCATCACCTCTCTAGCTTTCAGCCCACCTTTTTTGAGCAAGCTCTTGAGTTTGGATGTGGTCAAGGGCTCTTCATAATAATTGATAGCTGTAAAAGGCTGGCCGCTTTCTTCTACCAGCTTGATGACCTTTCGGCAGGTGCTACAGGTGGGTTTCTGGAAAATAGTAATGTGGGACATGCTAAATCCTTTCTTGAGAGAGGCTACTGTATAAAATCAAGCTCATCTTGACGATGTTTTTCCCTGCATGCTACAAGTTTTTAGGTGAGGGTATGTTAGCAAAAACTACCTTGATTCGACTACTAGGATAAAAAAAGATGAGTGCACCTGAACTCAAAGATGGACCTGATTTTTCTTGTGCCACGGCGGCTCAACGGACCCTCAAGGATCTGCGGGTGCGTAAGTCTGGACAACCAGTCTATGTGATTGGACATTCGGATGATCGGAAGGGGCAAGAAGCTGCCTTCCAACAATTTAATATTCGCCTTGCGGTGGTGAAGTTCCATGACGGGAATGTCATGGGATATGATCCTCTCGATCTCTTCCTTCCCTGTGAAATTCATGATGGGGAACCCTATTTTGAAATTCGGGATTGTACGACCTGTGCGCAACCCTTCCCTCTGACTTCAGATGAATTCTGGGCTGACGAAGAACGGGTTGAATGTCCAGAATGTCAGCCCTAAGGGTCCAACGGATTTTGTTCCTCTGTCGTGCTCCATTTCCCCTGCCTCGCTTCCTTTCATTGTCATTTCAATTGTTATCCTAGGGGTTCTCTGGTGATTCCATGTTGAGAATCAACGGGGTTTGGGGGCGAGGTGTTGATGCATTGGTCGGGAATGGTCTGTCGGTTTTTAGAGGTGCCCTTATTCAGTATTGAGGTGGAGTGATGGAAATACGACAACTCGGAGAGACGTCTTTGCACTCTTCCACTATTGGG
>CAZKRH010000161.1:0-3293 GCA_964555115.1 uncultured Nitrospiraceae bacterium
CAGAAGCGTCTGGGATTTGGCATCAGGAATCACCTTCGTATAGACCTTGCCCCCACGTTGCAAAATGCCGAAGACCGGCACCTTGCCGACAGCTCCACGCCCTCGTTTCCCTTTGCGGCGGCCGCCAAAATAGGACTCATCAACTTCAATGGCGCCAGAAAACGCCCAGGCTTCTTCGATCTGCCAGGCAATGATGGTTCGCAACCGAGGGTAAAAGTGAATGGCCGTTCGACGATTCAGGCCGACCAAATCCGCAGCGGTGCGGGCAGGGACCCCCGCCACAAAGTGTTCAAGAAGCCGATTTGACTGATAATGACTGAGTGTAGAGAACTTTAATCGCATAGACTGAGCATAGAAAATATCAATTTCCTACGCCAGCCCCTTTGGGAAAAGTCACGCTGAGTGCCGGATCAAATGGGAGAGAAAGGACGGGGAGCATTGCTTCTCGACTCATTCCTCGTACGGCTTGATCAAAGACCTCTCACATTCGTTCGAGATGACATCGGTAGGAATGACCATGAAGAGTTGTGCAGTGACAACATAAAATCATATGATTATGAAATGGAGCCCAACGAACTAGGATACTGTGGAGATTGCCATGGGGTAATTTCTAAGCACAGACGTTCATTTCACGAGCCCGGTAACTGCCTTTTGGGTTTTCGCATGCCCAAAAGGCGATTTTGTTTCTAAAGGGTTAGAAACAAATGAAGGTATTGAGCGGCAAATGGTTTGAGAGAGGCATAGCCCTTTCTTGGGTGCTAAGCTTAGCCATGATTTTTCCTGAAGTCGGGTCTAGTGCTAAGCATTCGGTCATTACTGGTGCCAAGGATACCCTTGAGTTGTTACGCCAAGAGACTCCGACGATGTTTGAGATGGGAGAATTGGTTCCATCTCATCGCGAGCGGTTTGGTCCCATTTCTCGAACCTATGAAGTCACCACCAAGGATATCTTGGCCCAAAATGCCAGAAACGTGGGCGAAGCTCTCCGGTTTGTGCCCGGCGTCATATATGGCCAGGGTGGGCTGCAAAATGAAGGATCCCTCATCATCCGAGGGGTTGGACATCGACAAGGATTGTCGAGTAACGATAAAACCTACTCGGTGTTCATCGACGGAAGACCGGTCCTTGAACCATTCCTTGGAACCGTTGATCTGTTTAACCTTCCCATTGACAACGTGGCCAAAATAAAAATCGTCAAAGGCGCGGCCTCTGCTCCCTTCGGGCCAAACACCATGGGCGGTGTGATTAACATCATTACAAAACAAGGGACTCCCAAGACGACCACGGAAGCCACCGTCTCCTACGAAGAGCATAATTCCCAGGACTATCAAATATCGAATGGTGGCCAAAAAGACAAACTTCGGTATTTCGTCGCGGGAAGCATTCGAAAAACCAATGGTTTCCCATTATCCGATGACTTCACATCTACTCTCTTACAACAGAATGATGACTTTCGGCTCCAGAGTGACTATGAAAAATACAACGTGTCCCTTAATCTTGGATACGACTTCAACGAAGACGATAAGATTGCATTTCTTGGCGGATATTACCAGTCGAAATTCGGCATCCCCCCGCCCACTATGGGATACAAGGTCTTTCAACCTGAATTTGGCCGCTTCACTTTCTGGCAACGCTATTTTTTGGATCTGACAGGAGAAACCAGAGTTTCGGACTCCATGCTTTTGAAGGGGAAGGTGTATTTTGACAAATTCGACAACGATCTGACTTCTTATGACGATGAGACCTACTCCTCGGAGGCCACTAACCCCTTCTCGGGTGCGGAAGAAGTGAGTGTCTTTGATAATTACCTTTTGGGAACCAATCTTCAAGCTACGGTGGAACCGATGGATGACGCAACGGTCAAAGTCGGCACATTTGTGCGATGGGACCATGTCAAAAGACAGAGGGATACCCTGAGCCCACAAGAACAATACGAGACGTTAACATTCGATCTCTTCACACAGGCAGACTATTTCCCTCTGGAGAATTTGATGCTTTCTGCCGGGTTAAATTGGGATACATTATTCACCCTCACTTCACATTTCGAGAGAACAGACAAAAGAAAGACAATCTCTGCCTTCAGTCCGAACGGGTCTGTGATCTACAAACCCTGGCCTGAGACCCGGCTTCATACCACCGTCGCCAGACGAAGCAATTTGCCCACCATGCAAAATGTGTATGGCTTTCGGGCAGGTAACCCTGACGTCGACGCTGAGAAAATGTTTTCGGTTGAAGTCGGTGCCACTCAGCTTTTATTGAATAAACGGGTTGAAGTTGAGGCAACGTTTTTCTATAACGATGCGGATGATGTTATCCAACTTCAAGACCGGACCATGCCCATTAACCTGCAGCCCTTTGGAAGGTCAACAGTCGAATTCGATAATACTGATTCTTTTTCGACCATCGGGGGTGAAGTGCTCCTGACTCTGAAGTGGCCAGCTTCGATCTGGAATGACCAATTTTCCACTACGCTGGGGTATACGTATGTCAATACCGACAGCAAGGGAAGGGGAAGGTCGTTGGACGCCGGTCGCGGCGCCCCTCCCCTTGACGACAATGCTGCTCTCCTCGAAAGACCGAAACACCAGGTGACCATGCTGGCCAACTACGAATCGCCTTGGGGGGTTAGTGGATATGTCCAAGGTTCTTATCAGAGCGAATTTTTTGATACCAAAGCGTTGTCTGGAGATCCTAACGAATTTGATACCAACGAGGTGGTCAAGGTCCAAGGTCGATTTTTGGTCAATGGGAAAATTGCCTATGAGGTCTGGAAAGGCGTGAAACCCTTTGTGATGGTGGAAAACATCTTTGACTCCAACTATGAAGCCATTCGAGGGTATCCTCGACCCGGCCGACGCATATTTTTTGGAATCAACGCCAAACTGCAGTAAACTCAACTAGCTCTCAATCCTTCATTCAAGACGAATGAACAAAGTGTTCACCGCCACCCAACAGAAATTCCCTCTCATATTCTTTCTCTCAGTCCTCCTGGCCGCATGCGCCGTAGAAGGAACCCATCATATGACTCAAGATCAGCTTCTGACTTCAATCGAAAAAGGCACCGCACCAGTCATTGTGGATGTTCGCTCACAAAGTGAATATGAATCAGGCCATGTGCCCGGAGCCCTGCATCTGCCTTTTTATGCGATGTGGACTCGCCACTCGGAGATCAAAGGGAAACCAGAAGACCCCGTGGTGCTGTATTGCGAACATGGGCCGCGTGCCGGCATCGCCAAATTTGCACTCTGGACATTGGGACATGAACAACTCTTCTACTTAGAAGGCCATATGTC
>CAZKRH010000162.1:0-2853 GCA_964555115.1 uncultured Nitrospiraceae bacterium
AGGAGGAGAAAACGCGTCACCTTTTTAGAATAACCAGAATCAGTTGTTAGCTCAATACGAAGATTGACGTACTTCTATGAAAATAGACGAACAGGGATGCGTTTTTTCTCATTTCCCCTTGGGCAAAATCCCCTTCTTCTCCAAGGAGTTCATCTTATGCGTGATGGGAGGCTTCGCCTTGGCTTTCACTCATCCCACTCTTTGGTAAACACCTGAATCTGTTCGGTATGGTCAGAAGGCCAATCGCGTGGGTGGGCTTTGGGTGCCGCACCATGAGCGTTTTGTTCTAATGTCGCCTTGATGTAGTACTCCCCAGGCACAGAGGGAGCCATACAAGTCGCTTTAATAATCGTCCAATCGTGTTTGACAATGACCTCGACGCCACCCGTATTAAATACGTTAATCGCACCACCCACATACTCAGTCGGCAACTGTGCCCACGCCACCCCACTCAGCACACACACCCACTCACCACACTTAAAAACATATTTCATACACACCTCCAGGTTAATTGTATTCACTGACTGACTCCTATTCTCTCTTGTAAGGTATTCCTAGAACGAGCTAGGAAAGCCTACGCAAGGCTTTCGCCTACAAGCCGCTGTTCAGATGTGTCCACCATTTCGGGGAGAGACCACTTCTATAAAAATAGATGAACAGGGATGCGCCTTCTTAATCATTTCCCCTTCGGCAAGATCCCTTCTTCTCCATCTCCGCTAACCTGTTCCTGGCTAAATCCATCAGAAACTGCTTGACGGTCTTCCCCTCATAAGCCGCCACCCTGCCTCACAATGGCCAGTGGTACATTGAAGTTCTACCGAGTTGACCTGAGAGCATATGGAGGAGAGTTTCTCGGGTTTGACTAAAAATTCACCAATATTTCTCTGGTCTCGAAACAAACGAACTTTGGTTATTCCTGTACCATGATTAATAATGGTCACACAGATATTCTGCGCCAGTCGACTTCGAAAGAGGGTGGAGGGTGGAGAAATTTCTCCAAAGCGAAGAGAGTCAAGCACTTGCAACGTAGAGAGTGAAGAAAGATCTTGGTTGGGAATAGAGGCTCCTGCTGACGAAACCACCACACACAGGGCTCCAAGTAGGAGGGAACTCATGACTCGTACAGCCCTGTTGAATAACAGCATGGTCTCCTTCCCGGTATGACCCTTCACGATAATCCTTCCTTCTTGAACCTGCTCCAATCGCCCTGGTCACCAGCCCCATATCTCAGGAAGAGGGAATAAATTCCGTTGTTAATCTTCATCCCTCTTCTCTGGGTTTTTTTCGTTTCACTACCCAATAGGTTCTCCCTCCAACTTGTCTTCCAAACCCTACGCCTCATCAATCTCGTTATAACAGGTAATGGGACTGGATTCGGTTAGTCGGTTGAGGTCGGCGTTTCATCCATACCGAAATCAACATGACGGAAAGGCCAAGGGTTAACGTAAACCAGGTTGAGGGATCGGATAATAGGTCTGGCCGAGATACTGCCCCATATGCTTTATTCATGATCCGGTCTGCGGTTGCAGGTCCATCAGCCGCTAGGATCGCCATCATCGCTCCAATGATCATCCCAATAAATGTTTGCAGCATGGTCATTCCTCCCGTGTTCAGCCTCTCTTTATTAAGAAGCCCCAAAATTGTGTTGCTCAATAGGCACTTCAAGAAGTGTGCCGACTCCTCGAAAGCAGTTAAGTTATTGATTTTGTGAGATTTATATACATTACGAACTCGCACAATTGTAAAAATTTCAAACGGTCATAGAGGAGGAACGTCCACAAAGAAAAAAGACTCTCATACATGTGAAAGAGTTGGGGAGAGAAGAAGGTATTACAGAACTTGATAAATTCTCTGACAATGGAAACTCAGGACCTGAGAGAAAATACCTTGGACCATATCGCGCCAAGATTTGGGACGGATTTGGACGGAACGATTGAGAAAAACCCGAGGCATAGCACAGCTATGTGGAGGGTGTTTCGATTGAGACCCGTTCAAAAATGGCCCAAAGATTGGATGCGAGATGTCCAAATTATTTACTCTCAAGTCCTAAGGGGGATGAGGACAAACTTCTGGCAAACTCCATCGCATTCTTTCTTGCAACATTTATGATGATGTTCGTAGAAATGATTGAGGAGCAGGGCAGGGAGGTAGTACCAGGAACCGGGTATCGTAGAACAACGAGAAAAATTGAGAGAAAACTGGAGGAAGGGAAAGAATATTCAGGTGATGGTGCGCCCGACAGGAATTGAACCTGTAACCTCCAGATTCGTAGTCTGGTAAAATACCGTTTCCCACGTTTTCCTTCCTTTCCTTAAATCCCATAAAACCCTAAAAATAAAGGAAATATGACTACTTTTCATTTCCTTTCGTTTTCTTCTGTTTTCTTTCTACTGCTTACTGTATGCTTACTGGACGAATTACCAGACTATCACCAGACTTTCTTAGCACACGAACATGCACAAATCTCTCACAAAGCGCACCATTGATGCCTTGCAGCCTGGAACGAAAGATTACTTTGTGTGGGACACTTCCAAGAATGGGTTTGGTGTCAAAGTCTGTCCGACCGGGGCGAGGGTGTTTGTGTTGCAATACCGAATCGGGGGACGGTCACGACGGTATACCATTGGACGCTATGGACGCTATACCTTGGACAAGGCTCGCAATGAGGCCGATAAAAATATTGGACAGATTGCCAACGGTGAAGACCCCGCCGAACAGAAAAACCAAGACCGCCAACAACTGACCATAAAGACCTTGGGTGAAAAATATTTAGCTGAACATGCTCGTCCTCATAAAAAGCCCCGTAGCGTAGAAGAAGATGCCCGGAACTTACAGTTGCATGTCTTCCCCACG
>CAZKRH010000163.1:0-2760 GCA_964555115.1 uncultured Nitrospiraceae bacterium
CAGATCGTGGTGCACGAGTTCGATTACAAGGCCGTCAACGAGGTCGTCTACCAGAAGAATGGTGTGACGATTCGATCCTGGCCGGCCATTCACCTGCTGGATGGTCCTGTGAGCTTCGGTCTCGAATGGAACGGGCTCAAGTACGTGTTCGGCGGCGATACCTACCCGAACAAATGGTACATTAAGCACGCTGCCGGTGCGGACATCGCCTCGCACGAGGCCTTCCTTCCGCCCAAGGCTCTGGCGAAATATTTCGGCTGGGACTTGACCCTAGCCACGTTTGTTTCGACGAGAATCCACACCGAGCCTCAAGCCTTTGGCAAGGTGATGTCGGCAGTCAAACCGCGCCTGGCCGTTAGCTACCATTCGGTGCAATCGCCGGAGAACAACGCCGCCATCATGGATGAGGTCCGCAAGACCTATGACGGCCCGCTGGCCTTGGCGCGCGACCTGATGGTCATCAATGTCACCAAGGAAACGATCAACGTGCGCATGGCCGTGGTGGATGACTATGTCCTGCCACCTAACGTCACTCAGGCATACATTGGGGCGCCTCGTTCAGGCCAGAAGAAAGCGTCCGGGTACATCACGGGTGGCAAGTGGAAAGGCTACACCCCGCCACCGATGCCAAAAAAGAAATAGCGGCCATATGACAAGGAACGGGCTTTACAGGCCGGGGAACTTTCCCCGGCCTTTTTTTTCTGATTGACTGTGGTTTAATTACATATTGGGTCACTCCAGGTACCCAAAATACTCATGCCGATACTTCTTTGCCTTGCTCTTTTCCTCACGCTTTGCATTGAGATCAGGGCAGGAGTCTTGTTGTAATCCACAATGGGTCTGGTACCCTTATCCACCCTTTACAAACCTGTCCAAGAAAGCGGGGCAAGACCAGTATGTCGTCAGAACAATTTGGACACAGGTCTTAAGAACATAAGGTGGTGTTTGGGCTCGGTGGATTGATGTTACGCGGTCTTCCTTTCAATAGTACAACTGCCTTCTTAGTTTCAACGTTTTCTCTTTGAGTGTTCTCCGGGCATCGAGAATAGATTGCCCTCGCCCGCCCCAGACGTCTTCCGGGGTCAGATAGTTCAGACTTTCATAGTATCTCCTCGCGTTGCGGTAGGTCACAAATTTGTCGATCTGCTGCTCCAATTCCCCTGGCAAGTAATAGTGTACCAACAGAATGCGATTTTTTAGCGAGCGGTGCCAGCGCTCAATCTTGCCTTGCGTCATCGGGTGCTAGGGCTTGCCGCGGGTGTGGCTGAGCCCGTGTTCTTTCAGCCAGTCCTGCAATGCCATTGAAAAAGACGCATTGGAATTTCTAGAGAAGATCCCAACCAAGAACCCTCACGACCATATGGATATGGAACCTTTGAAATACACTCAGTGGCTCTGCCATCATCCTTGAAACATCACTCGAATAGCTCCCCATGTATCTCAAGAAGGAGGACGCATCTCATGAATCAATGTCAATGGAGAAGAAAGATCCCTAGCCTTATCGCTCTTGTGCTGGCAGTGCCCCTGTGCTTCCTGATGATGCCTTTAGGAATGGAAAGTCTCTATGCGCAGCCTACCCTGACGGAAATGATGGACACACCCGAGGGAGACCAGACGAAATCGAAAAAGATTTCCCAAAAGAAGGGAATACCCGAAGACGTGTTGAATCGTGGCGTGCCCCGCTCTAGTGTCCGTGAATTTTTTAACGTGACTGGGGAGAGAGATTTTGAGAAAGCTGCGGAGTTCCTTGACCTTCGAAATTTGCCACAAGAACTGAAAGATCACCCAGGATCGGAACTGGCTCGACAGTTGAGGATTGTGTTAGCGCAAACCTTTTGGATTGACATAGATACCTTAAGTGATGACCCCCGTGGTCACATGAATGATGGGCTCCCGTCTTTCAGGGATCGAGTGGGCAAAATACAAGACAAGAACAAAAGCTATGACATCCTGCTTCAGCGAGTCCCTCGTGGGGATGGGAAGTTCATTTGGAAATTTTCCAATCGAACGGTCTCGCAAATCCCCGCTTTGTACGAATCATTTGGATACGGTTTTTTGGACCAAGTATTTCCCACGTGGTTTTTCGACTACCAACTTTTGGGAATCTATATCTGGGAATGGGTGGCAGGGATCTTCATCATTCTTTTTTCCTATCTTCTCGTCTGGGGTATAACTAATCCCATCATTTACCTTTTACAAAAGAAGAAATCGGTCATCATTGACGAAATGATTGCCACGTTAAAGACCCCTGCACGTCTGTATGCATGGGTGCTGTTAGGGTCTTATTTTTTTTCCATGGTGAATATCTCACTCGTCGCCCGTGCCGTGATTGAGGCAGGAACCCTAAGGCACATTTTTTTCGGGTGGCTGATGTTGAGAGGGATTGATTTCCTTTTTCTTCGACTGGCCAATTATCTCAAAAACACTGGACAACCGGGAGCCACGGTGCTTCTGCCTGCTTTGAGTAATGTTCTCAAAGTGCTTGGCGTCATGGCCGTGCTGATTTTTTGGCTTGATAATATCGGAGTGAAAGTCACCACCTTAATTGCTGGCCTTGGGATTGGAGGTTTGGCCGTAGCCTTGGCTGCGCAAAAGAGCCTGGAAAATGTCATTGGAGCGATCATGCTCTATACCTCACGCCCAGTAAAGATTGGCGACTATTGTCGGATTGGAGATAAATCTGGAACGGTTGAGGAAATCGGATTACGATCATCCAAGCTCCGCACACTTGACCATACCATTATTGATGTGCCGAATGCG
>CAZKRH010000164.1:0-2895 GCA_964555115.1 uncultured Nitrospiraceae bacterium
ACATCGTGAATAAACTGGTTGAGTGCGAAAACCCTTTGTTTCACCCCCCGGTCAATCAAGTCCCAGTCACGGGCATTGATGATCCGTGGAATGATGTCGAAGGGAAATATTTTTTCCAACCCTTTTTGATCTCCATAGACCCCAAAAGTAATTCCCATCTGCATGAATGCTGCTTCAGCGGCTGTCTGTCGATTGGCCAGCTCTTTATTGGGAAAGGATTGGATCTGATCAACCAACTTTTTAACTTCCGCTCTGGGTTGGCCAGGTTTTTCAAAATATTCATCATAGAAATTCCCTGGATTGTAGGACTCGAAATTCATTGGAAAGTCACGATTAAGAAATTAAATAAAGTTTTCCATCCCAAGAAAACCAACTGGCTAATCTGAGTTTGAGGTTTTACTTATCATAAACTAAATTTCATTCGACTTTCATTCCCCAAACCCATTGAATGCCATTCAATTTTCAGTATGAAAGGTCTAACCCAACAAAGGACGGGACCCTGATCAATCGGTATCAACTGACACGCTTGAAACGTTCCCCGCAATCCACAAAACCCTCCTCGTATGGTCAAAAAACTCAAACGGGGAAAGCTAAGACAAAACCTGCTCCATGGGCCGCTTGCAGCGGTGATTAGGAATTCGCCATGCACACCCTGTTGATGCTACGCTACAAGTTTTTTGGCAGCATAGCGATAGCCCAATAAAGCCGGGAAAAAAACCACACAAAAGAACACAATCAGTGCCGCCCCCATAAAAACAGCATGGGTAATCAGCCCTCTTCCTTCCGAGGCTACCCCGTCGGTGATTTTAAGCACTACAGGCACCCTCTGCTCCCAATCGGGAGAGGCCAGAAGTTCGGCCAGCGAATCGAGAAATAAATCACCGTGTTTGACTGCATCTGAAACGGCCAAAACGGTGTTGTAGTAATCCTTAATATCAAAGGGGTGCCCTGAGGGAGGCTCCTTTATTAACGCTTCTACACGAGCAGTGATAGTATCCACCATCTTCGTCGTGCCATTGACCACCGAGATCAGATTATTTCCCTCCCTCATCAATTGTCGAACATCCCCGACTACATTCCGGACGGTTTTCTCTTGCCCCCCTAGATCACGTATCAGGTTCTTTCGCTCTTCGGAAATCTGTGCCGGCAGTTGCTCCACTGCCCTCCGGAAGCCAGAAATATCCCCCAGGAGCTGCTGGACCTCTTGCTCGTCGACAATGTCAAGAAAAGCCATCTCTACCCACATGTTCGCCATAGCCTGAATCCGGTTTCCCAAGTAGAGAGCCCGTTCAGAAATTCCCCTAATTTCATCGACGGCTTTCGTCGCCTCTTTTACCGGAGCAAACAACCCACCAGGCTCCATCTCTTTCTCAAACACCGACTCTGTGCCCAAATCCTGGAGGATTCTATTCACGCGGATGAAGGACACATGTACGATGTGTGGGTGCTCCATGCGCCATTCTCGGATCAGCCTACGCAATTCCTTTGACTGCTCGGGTGTGAGCACCCTCCGGGCCAAAGTCCAGATCCTCTTTTCACTCTTTCTTAATTCTTCCAACACTCCATCAGCTGCGTTGCCGTAAACGTTTGGCTGCCAGTACTCTTCCCAGACTGTTCTGGTTAGTGTCACCAGGACTACCATATTGATCACCCCAATATCCGGGTAGCGACCAGACGCGATATCAAAGGCAGAGGTGAGTGTGTAAAATCTGTTCCTGGCAACCTGCACACGTCCTGGACCAGAGTATTGATCCAAAAAAACGGTAGTAATGGTTCCAAACTTGGTTGCGAACGTATCAGAGTAGTCCATCAGCATAGCCTGAAGATGCTCTTGGCTCCTAACACTTTGAGTGCCTTCCTCCCCTTCGCCAACCAATGTCGTTTCAGGCACCTCGTCAGTGGCCATGGTTTGAACTGACGCGCAACTGCCTGCGACGGTTAGCACGAAAGTCGCGCATAACAAAAGAATACTTTTGATTGCAATTTTGTCTTTCTTCATCACTTATCCCTCCATCGAAAGTACCAAATGAAAAGGTACAAAAATAACAAATTAAGATTATCTATAAGGGTTTTGGGTGTCCCTTCTGAAAATTCATCCTTCAGACTTAAGAACATCATTGGGAGTCAGATTGGCATAATAATTTGGGTTCTGTCGCAAATAGTTTGATGTGTTAACCTGTGGGGGGGGTCTATCGCAAAAACTAAACCGAGACGAAAAAGTGTCGTTTGAGTGTCTGCCCTATGCGGCGAGCCCATAGAACATTGCAGCAGGAGATGGCTTGTCTCCCGCTCGTGTGTTCATCTGCCCTTTCCTGATCATCGCCATCACTTCTATGCCGGCCACCGTTCGGTGAGCGGCGTGAAAGGGTTTAAAGCCGAGCATCGGACGCGTCAACCTTTTGATGCGGCGGGGATCTGGCTCAATGATATTGTTCAGGTATTGACATTGGCGGATCTTGATGCGCGTATGCTGATCGTGAGTCACCTGTTTGAGTCCTGCGGTGTTCGCTCCACTCTGCTCAATATTTACCAGGCTGGGTTTTCCGTTTTGGGCAATCGCTTTCGTCAAAAAGCGTAAGGCCGCCTTGGTCTCTCGTGTGGCCGTCAACTGACAGTCTATCGTGTTTCCTTGCTTAGCAACCGCTCGATCATAATACTTCCATTGGCCGTTCACTTTCACATAGGGTTCATCCATTCTCCAGCGGTTGCCCACGCGGTTCTTCTTCCGTCGAAAAGCCGCATCCAGGTGGGGCGAATCCTGCAACACCCACCGAGTAATGGTGGAGTGATCCACAGAGAAGCCACGTTCTTGCATCAGTTCTTCAATCTCTCGATAGCTGAGTGAAGAGGCGAGATACCACCGCACACTTTGGAGAATCATGTCTCGTTGAAAAT
>CAZKRH010000165.1:0-24894 GCA_964555115.1 uncultured Nitrospiraceae bacterium
GCTACTCTCCTGTCGGGGTAAAACAAGTTGGGCGGGATTTCTTCGAGGACTATAGGATTTATGGTTGCTGCTCAGTGAGGTGAGTGCGCACTTCTTGGAGGTAGGTTTTGAAGGGGTTGGCCATGGGAAAGGGGGGGTGGCCTCGGAGTTGAAAAATTGACCAATTGATGACGTAATCGGGAAAGCGCCGCTCCGGTTCCGAATCGGATTTTTCTTCCTGGTCCCAGTCTTTTTCAATTAGATGTTTGACCAATTCCCCTCGGCCAAAGGCACGAGTATTACGGGGTGGGTGATGCATGGCTAAATCTACCGCCGTGTCAGTGGTGACTCGTTGGGTTTTCCCTTCCTCTTGTAATCCAAAATACAGCCCATTGGTCACATTTAAATTGTGATATTCCAAATCCAAACTGCGAAGCCAGGGATCCTCCCATTGTAATTTCTCTTCTTCTTTAAAAGATTCCAGTAGCCATAATTTTGAAGCCCAATCTACCCGGCCGACGACTCGGGTGTAATCCACTCGTAAGTCCGTGAGAACCGATTCCCATTGGTCCAGCACCCAGTCGGTTTCTTCATCTTGTCCTTGGTACTGGGCGCGAGCAGCTTCTAAATATTCTTCTTGTACATCTATGGCAGAAAGGGTTTTTCCGTTGGACAAGGTTACCAGCCATTCTCGGGATTGATCCCGAGAAATATCACGAAGGACTTGGACGGGGTCATGAAAATCTAATTCTTTCGGAACATGGCCATCTTCGATGAGTTGAAGCACAAGGCCCGTCGTTCCCATTTTTAAGGCTGTGGCCATTTCTGCCATATTCGAATCTCCGAGCAGAAGATGAATCCGTCGAAATTGGTTGGGATCTGCCAACGGTTCATCCCTGGTGTTTATAATGGCTCGGTTGTGCTGGACCCATTCAAAAAAGTCGTTCACGATGTGATCGGGCCGTTGAGAAATTTGAAAGGGTATTTTCAGACGACCTTCTTGGTCATGGGAAGACACCTCCGTCGATTTAAATTGTTCCAACGGGATCCATCCATCATAATTAATCGCTGTGCCTATTCGGCCAGATCCGGTAAAAATTTGTCTCGTGACAAGAAAAGGGATGAGTTTACTCAGTCCTTTCAGCGTAAAGGGAAAGTGTCGAGATACGAGGTAATTTTCGTGGGAGCCAAAGGTGGCATCCGTTTCGTGATCGATGTTGTTTTTGATAAAGGAAATGCGATCGTGAAGCCCCAATTCATTGAGGGCCTTTTGAATGATTTGATCTCCTGCTCGATCTTGAGCAATAAGGTCAGCGAGCGTGTGACATTCCGGTGTGGCAAACTCTAAATGCCCCATATCGACATAGAGCCGTCCGGCATTTAATAAAAATCCACCATTCCCAGGAGGTTCGTCGTATCCTCGGTAATGTTGATCAAGTATGCCTTGGTGATTATGTTCAAAAATATGATCGATGATGCGGTGAGCTAACCAAGAAGGTGATTGGTCAGGATCGTCACTGTTAATCAGTAAACCATATTCGGTTTCTAATCCAAAGATCCGATTGAGCATGGGGTATGGTTATTTGACCCCTTGAAGGGCCGATGGTAGTAGGGCGGTCACAGCCTCAGAGGAAAGCCGGTGATATTTAGAGGTTCCAGGAAGTGTTCGATCTAACGTGACGCATTCCAAGGTTTTCTCTGCCAGGGCATTGCGGAGACATTCTACGATCTCATCTTCAGTGGGTCCGTTTTCGGATGAGGTATCCTTTTCGGTTTCATCAGAGGAGGAGGCTTCCTCATGATCTTCCTGAGTTTGATGCCATAACCCAACGCCCCAAGTTTTTATGGCCTGCTCTAGTACCACGGGAAGAGAAGCAAGATTATCAGAACCCAGAGATTTAAAATAGGTGGCCATGAGGGCTTGGATGTGATTGGATGCCGCAACACAGGAAAATATGGTCGATTCTTCAAATCCTCCATCATAATCAATGGTAAAAAATCGGTCTTGCTGAGAATGTTTGCCCAGTTCGGCCAACAGGACTTTCATGATATAGGGAGCTTTGAAAATTTCTTCAAACGCTTGTTTTATCACTGGAGCTAACCCGTATTTGACCAGCCGTGAACCAGTGACATCTCCAGGTGATCGCTGAAATCCTTCCATATGGGCCATATCCAACAGGCTAAACCGTAGTTTTTCGAGGTCCGCCGGATGTCCCATTCCTCCCAATCCAATTTGGTCATAGATTTCGTAGAGCTTGGGTGTACCGCGGCTAAAGGATAACAGCAGGATTCCATCTTCATAAGAAGCCCCGATAATAGGGCTTCCCTGTTTGAGTTGGTCATCAAGATACTGGCGCCGATTGCCAACGGCTTCCACCCAGCGATAGGGTTCTTCAAACATGGGTGGCCACCGTTGATTCAAAGAGTGTTTTGAGTTGATCGGCTGGAATAGTATAAACGCCTTGATCGGTTATTCGTTTGATAATGGGGTACAGATTTGCTTCTTGATTGACTCCTCCGGTGGCGGAATCAAATTCTGCGGCACTACTCAAAAGGCGCAGGGTGATGGTAATAGCTTCTTCTTCAGGAAGACTCGATAAGGGCTGTTCGCCCCAACGATTCAAGTAATGCAGGATTCCCCGAATGGTTGGGGACCCCGATCCTGATAGGGCATGGTCCACCCCTTCAAATTCTGCTCCTAAAATGTCATAGAAAAATATTTTACCGCAGCCTTGTTGGTGATCATAGCCTGCAAAGACTGGAACAACTGCGCCAGTTCCTGCCAAAGCAGCTGGCACATTTTCTTTGAGGAGTTGGGAAAGTGCTCGCAGTTTCCCTTCAAAAGAAAGGTCCTGAAGTTGGCTGCGTCGGTAGTACTTAAAGGAATGTTCCAGGACTCGAGCCATTTCAAAGGCGGTAGCAGGGACTCCAGCAATAGCCAACACACAATGGCGATCGAGCTCTAAGACTTTATCCGTACGATCATACATCACCACGTTGCCGGCGGTCGCACGACGGTCCCCAGCTACGAGGACTCCATCTCGATATTTCATCGCAAAAACTGTCGTAGCTTTTGTGATGGCGGGCATGTCCCCCACTGAGTTTTGTCCAGCTTCAACTGTTGGGACGGGTAGTTGATAGCCCTGTTCTTTCAGTAACTGCACAAAATCACCCTGACGTCCCATGATGATTATTCTCCTGTACGTTGTCGATACCGTTCGGCTTGCTTGGGGTCTACTTTGCGCATGCGTTTCAGTAGATTATCTTTTTCGGGCGACCCACTATCAGGTTTCCGTGGGCCTCCTGGTTCTGAAGGGGCTGGAGGACGGGGGCCTGGATCCAAGGGTCGTTCTTTGCGTTCAAGCGAAAACGGAATAGGGGATTGCTGTTGGGGGTTGTGCCTCGGTGCGTCCTTATGAAATGCCATGCTTCGACTCCTTTGCCAAATTTATGAAGCCAACAGTGCTGAAACTGAGGGGACATTCTGAATCCGAGTCCGTAGCTCGTGAACGTCCTCAGGGTGAAAGAGGTCACTCATATCCAACATGTGACTGGATTCGTTATGCCGGAATTCTATTCGTTCCCATTGTACTGATTCAATGTCTTTTCGAAAACGTTGGATACATAACCCACGAAGACCTCCGCGAGTATCTATGGGGCCGTTGTGAATGGCAGCCTCGATGTCCGAATCTTGACAGAGACGGGCAATTCGTCCCTCCGCTTCCAATCCTAGATAGAGCCCACGATCGGGGTGCAAATTGTGGTATTCCAAATCCAAACTAGCCAACCAGGGGTCGGTCCAGTCTAATTTCTCAGATTCTACAAAGGATTCTAACAGCCAATGTTTGGTGACCCAATCAATTTTCCCAACCAAATCCATGCGGTTGTTTCGGAGGCTCTGTAATACGTGAGCCCATTCTTTCAAAATCCAGGTGATATCCGGATCGGGTGAGGAAAGATGGGTGTGAGCGGCATCAAGGTACATCTGTTGTAATTCCAGCCCGGTGATCATGATCCCAGATGTACATTTGACCGTGGCCTTTAATTCGTGATTACGAGAAAGAATTTTTATCGCCTCGACAGGGTGTTCGAGTTGAATGGAAGGCGCAACATTTTTTTCAATGAGTTCGAGAACCAATCGGGTGGTGCCGACTTTGAGCGCAGTGGTGTATTCACACATATTGGCATCACCCAGAATTAAATGCAGTCGACGATACTTTTCACGATTGGCATGCGGTTCATCTCTGGTATTGAGAATGGGTCGATTATGCATCGTATCCACGCTCAATTCTGTTTCCATAAAATCTGCGCGTTGGGAAAGCTGGAATTGGCCAGGTTGATATTCTTGCTCTTGTGCTTCTATTCCAATTTTTCCGGACCCGGCAATAAGCTGGCGACTGATTAAAAAGGGAAGGAGTCCTGCCGTCAGCTGGTCAAAGGGGATATTCCGAGGGATTAAATAGTTGTCGTGACATCCATAACTATGGCCATGAAAGTCGGTATTGTTTTTGTACAGTTGTATGCAATCTTTCCCAAGCAATTGGTTTCGGTGAGTCGCGGCTTCTTGCATTATTCGCTCTCCAGCACGGTCGTGGGCGACGAGATCATGCAGGGAGCGGCATTCGGGCGTGGAATATTCCGGATGCGTATGGTCGTTGTACAATCGAGCGCCATTGGATAAGACTAGGTCACTTTTCATTTCATAAAAGGAAAAAGGACGGTGGGCATCAAGCTTGGCAAATTCTTGTTCCTCGACATCTTGCTGCAGTTCCGAGACCTCGAAGCCACGTTGATCTTGATGTGGATTTTCGCCTTTGTAATCCCATGATTGTTTAAAGGGGTCGGAAGCATAGGCACGGACCAATTCCATGGATTCGACCACCACATCCATATCGGTGATGTCTTGCCGAGTAATGCCGTATTCTGTCTCGATTCCAAATAGATGCATAAGGGCAATGCCTATATGATGAGAAAAGATGGTCGATCCATGACCTGAATTAGGAGTATGAGAAATTACTGGTTAAATGATATTGCGAATGGGACGGTTTTCCCCTTTGCGGTCTTTTCGAAATGAGGATACGCTCACAATTTGGTCAGGATGATGGTCCAATAATTTAAGCCATTCTTCTGCCGAGTCGTCGGGTGGAAGAATTTCTCCTTCCCGAAATTCGTTGAGAACTGAACGAGAGAGGTCGTCAGCTGAGAGTCCCGCCTGAGGGTCTTGGATGGTTCGTTCAATCGCATGTTCTTTGGCTCGTTGAACAATTGAAGCCAGGATGGCTCCACTGACCAGGTCAGATCGATACAGGGTTTCGCGTTTTCCATTTCGAAGGTGAACCGACAAAATTCGACTGTCCTCTGTTCGTGAGAATAAGGCATCAATCGTTTTTTGAATAAGGGCAGAACAGGTCTCTTCCCTGTTGCCATGATGGGTCTCAAGCAATTGTGCTTCGAAGGGAAGGTCCGCGGTCATGTACAGTCCTAAGATTTGCGCAGACTCATTTTTGCCAGGCCGCTTGACCTTAATTTTTCTATCGATTCTTCCTGGCCTCAGCACGGCTGGGTCAATAAGGTCTGGGCGATTGGAGGCGAGGATGACGACGACATCTTGAAGGGATTCAATGCCATCAAGTTCTGCGCAAAACATGGGAACCAATGTATTGGAGATATTATAGGAACGCATGGCGCGGCGTGTTCCTAAAATAGATTCCGCTTCATCAATGAAGATAAAGGGAAGTAATCCGCTTTTTCGTCGTTCTCTGGCCTGCATAAACAAGTCCCGAATGATGCGTTCCGATTCACCGACCCACATGTTGAGGACTTCGGGGCCTTTGACATGTAAAAAGGCTCCACCAGAAATTTGGGGAAGGCCAGATGGAGGATCGTGGTCTGGTTGGTTGTGAGGTAAGGACTTGATATGTTCAGCAGCCAATTGGGCCAGACTATTGGCCGTTGCTTGTCCGATGAGTGTTTTCCCGCACCCAGGAGGTCCATGAAGTAAAAACCCTTTGGGTTGTGTGAATTTATATTGGGTGTAGGTTTTTGCATGGAGTAAGGGGTATTCAATGGCTTTTCGAATAGAGTGAATGGCCTCGGTTTGCCCCCCTATTTGATCCCAGGTCACCTTTGGTGTTTCGTCCAGGAGATGTTGGGATCCCTCGGTTTTTTCAATCCGTTCCAGGGCTAATCGTTGAGTAGAATCTACCCGGACTTCATCACCGGTTTTGAGCTCAATCGAAAGAAGCTCAGATCCCCGGTTTACAATAGTTCCCTGGCGACCTGCTTCTGATTCCATGCGAAGGCGTCCATCGGGAAGTGCATCTTTAATCTTCAAGATGGCCCCATTTTGGTCGTACCCTAATTGATCAATGAGAACATAGGCTTCGTTTACTAATATTTGTTCTCCAATTTTGAGATCCCCATGTTGAAGCCTGGGGTCGACATTCGTATAAAACTCGCTTCCTCCCACCGAAATCCGCGCGATTCCTTTTTCTGGCAGGTCCAGTAAGGTTCCAATTCGATTTGCTGGTGCCGTGAGTTTTCCCACCACTTCGTTGAGTTTTTTAATCTCTGCTTCTTGCTGTTGTTGAGACACGCCTGCTTGCAGAAGATGATGTCGAATTTTATAGAGCAGTTTATGCTGTGGGGCATCTTCGGGAAGAGTGGCCAAACATTCGTCTAAAAGAATCAACGGATTGCTAGAATCGGCCTTGTTTGAGCCTTTCGTAGCGGATGTAGATGTGTCCTCGGAAGGAGCAGGCCTATGGTCACTCATGATGTCCTCAAAGAAAAATTGTTGACAGGTTTCTTGTAAGCCATTATCGAACTATTTGGTCAGATCTTCAAGGGAAGGTCCCCCAAAAGTGTTGTTATTTCCGCTACTTAATTAGCCTAACTCACTTTCTTCCAATGTCAACGAAAAATAGAGAAATGGATTCTTGGATGTTTTCCTCAAAAAAGAGAGGCAAAGAGGGTAAGGAGACAAGTTGAACGAATGGGGAGAGGAACTCCTGAATTTTCCAATGGTTTTGGGAAGGGGATCGACCTCTTCCGTTAAGCGGATTGTCTTAAAAGCTGCGGTTGTGCGGTTTCTTCAATGACCTCTTTCGTGATCACCACTTCTTTGACCCCCTCTAAGGCTGGAGTATCATACATGAGCTCCAACATCACCTTTTCTAAAATTGAACGCAGGGCACGGGCCCCGGTTTTCATAGAGACCGCTCTGTGCGAAACCGTTTGAATCGCCTCATCCGTAAAGGTGAGCTCAATATGATCAAGGTCAAACAGGGCTCGATATTGTTTGATAAGCGCATTTTTAGGTTCGGTGAGCACTCGAATGAGATCTTCCTCATTTAAATCCGTGAGGGTGGTTAACACAGGAAAGCGGCCCACAAATTCTGGTATCAAACCATATTTTAAGAGATCATCAGGTTGGACCAAATCAAGCAGTTCGCTGGAGGAGGAATGGGAAGTCTTTTGTTCGTCCGCCCCGAACCCCATGCGTTTGTGTCGAGTCCGCTGGCTGATGATTTCATCCAACCCGACAAACGCTCCCCCACAAATGAAGAGGATGTTTTTGGTGTCGATCCGAATATATTCTTGATCCGGATGTTTTCGCCCACCTTTTGGAGGAATATTACAGACGGTACCTTCCACAATTTTCAAAAGGGCTTGTTGGACCCCTTCTCCGGACACATCGCGGGTAATGGAAGAACTTTCTGATTTGCGACTGATTTTATCAATCTCATCGATATAAATGATACCCATCTCTGCCCGCGATACATTAAACTCTGCAGCTTGGACTAATTTTAAAATCACGTTTTCTACATCTTCTCCCACATAGCCCGCTTCGGTGACTGTGGTGGCGTCCGCAATGGCAAAGGGAACATGAAGCAGTCTGGCAAGCGTTTGGGCAATAAGCGTTTTCCCAGTTCCAGAAGGGCCCAACATCATGACATTCCCTTTATCCAATTCAACCTCAGTCAGGTCCTTCCCGCTATAGACCCGTTTGTAATGATTGTGGACGGCCACAGCTAACACTTTTTTGGATTTTTCTTGACCAATCACATATTGATCCAGAATGGCCTTAATGTCTGGGGGCTTTAATAAGGTGATCGGTTCTGCTGGTGGGTCAGGGGTTGGAGAGGAATGAGGCCCAGGGGCGTTAGTGATAAATTTCAAGCATTGTTGAACGCAGTCGTTACATATGAGCGCTCGGCCAGGGGTTTGACAATTTCCACAACTAATAGTCGTGGGTGCTTGGATTAAATTGCTCACCACCGATTGCGGTCGACCGCAAAAGGAACAACTGGGGTCCTGTTTATCCGATCCACCTTTTGTTTCCCAAAATGCCATAGTCAATCCTCAATACGGTAAAAATAAAAAAACAACAGAGTGGCGTAGTTGTGGTAGCCCCTCTACTATATGAAATTAAAACATACGTGCGGGCTTAAGGGAATAGAATTATATAAGGGGAGAAGAAGGTTACGCAAACGTGTCACTTGAAAGAATGAAAATTTTGATTCCGCACTGATTTGCCAAGCGAATGACGGCCAAAAACTCTTCTGGGGAGAGGGAGAGGTATGATTCCACCCGTTTTTAAGAGGAAATCCTGGTCCCACCATTCTAGGAGCCTGTCCCAGATTAGACGAATCTATTGCGAATGCGCTGGATGTGGCCAGATCTTCCGATCCTTTTCGTTGAATAGTCCCAGCTATTCGCCTCAAACGATCGAAACATCTGACTCAAACCAGTACATCCTCGTGACGATCGCTAATCTCGGACAGGCTCCTAGTCAATTCAGACCAGGTTGTTGACGCAGGGTTAACGGAAGTTGTGTCCAGGTTTCCCCACCATTGATAGATTGGTAGAGCCCATCCTTATTCGTGCCGGCATATAAGATATTTGAGTCGAGAGGGCTTATAGCCATAGCTCGAATATTGAGGCTGGCCAACCCCTTGTTCTTGGCTTCCCAGGTGTGTCCTCCATCAGAACTTTTGTGGATGCCAGCTCGACTGCCGACGTACAATTGATGTGGGGTAGAAAAATCTATAATGAGGTCACTGAGCATGGGGTCTGGCAAGGTTTCCCCAATTTTTTTCCATACCCCTCCACCATTCATGGTTTTATAGAGGCCGGATAAGGTGGCGGTATAGACCGTTTCGGGGTGGTGAGGGTCGACTTTTATTTTCGTCACACCGAGAGCCCGTGAAGATTTCAACACTTCCGGGTCCACTAAACCGTTGTTGATCTTTGTCCAAGACTTGGTTCCATCAACAGATTTGTACACTCCACCGCTTGTTCCAGCATAGGCAGTTTGTGGTTGAGTGGGATTGAGGGCGATGGAGATCACCATTAACACTTCCTTCATGCCATCCATGCGTTTGATCCAATGTTCCCCGGAATTGGTGGTTTCATACACTCCCATTGAGGTAGCAGCCAGTAAATGGTTACTCGATCCTGTTGAAAAAATGAGTTGGTGGACGACTGAGGTGATGGTGATATTGGCCATCCCTGTTCGCCTTGGTGCCCATCGCTGTCCGCCATCAAAGCTTTTGAAGACAGAATCCCCTTTGGTGCCAGCATAAATATTGGCAGGGAACAGTGGATCAATGGCTAATGAAATGACTCGAGAATAACTCATGCCCCGTGACATGATTTCCCACGTGTTTCCTGTATCCCGTGATTTAAAAATATAATCATTGGTGGCCACATACAGGATGTGGGGTTTGGTTGGATGGAGCGCAATCTCAACAACCGGATCGCCACTACCACCACAGTTCGTGAGTCCGACCAAAAGGAGAATACACAGGGATCGGAGCAAGATCGGTTTCATGTCAGTCGGCAATAGATAATGTTTAATAGGGAGTGTCTCGGGAAGGATGCATAGGGGGGTTGGAATAAATTATCGAACTCTTGACTCCTTGGGTTGTGGGGCAGGTGTAGGCTGAGGAGTAATCGTCGGCAATTTGGTGACGGTGGCTTTAGGTACTTGATGGTATATGGCCAGGGCTTGAGGCATCCATTTTTGTAGGTCGGCAATTCGGGTTTGATGATTGGGGTGTGTGGACAAGAATTCTGGTGGTTGTCCCTGGGAACCCTGGGCCATCCGTTCCCACACACGAACTGCCTCTTGAGGGTCATATCCAGCTTGAGCGGCCAGGAGCAGTCCCACATAATCAGCCTCCGATTCATGACTCCGGCCAAATGGTAGTAAGATGCCGACTTGTGCCCCTAGACCTAAAGCCTGCATGGCCAATTGCTGAGAAGCTGGATCAGCACCTCCTCCCGCTAATGAAATGGAGGCGGCGGCCATACCAAACTGAGCCACTAAACCTTGGCTCATACGTTCTGCTCCATGTCGTGCCAAAGCATGAACGACTTCATGTCCCATTATGGCGGCCAATCCGGATTCATTGTATGCTTCTGGAAATATTCCTGTATAGACGGCAATTTTTCCCCCAGGCAGGGCAAAGGCATTTTTGGTGTTGTCATCTTTTATAACAGACACTTCCCAAGAAAATTGTTTGGCTCGTTCTGCATATTTAGAAATTTTTGCAGCTTCAATGATGCGTTTCGCGACGCGCTGAACAGGATCAACTTCCGTCGGGTTATTGGAAATTTGAATTTTGGGGTCAGAAAGGATTTGCTGGTAGGATTCTTCCCCAAGGCTCATTTCTTCAGCTTCACCCACCAATAATAATTGTGAGCGTTTGGTATAGGGGTTGGTGATGCATCCCCCAAAGGACAGGGGGAATGCTATGAGTACACAGAGGGTAACTGATCTTTGCCAAACGTTTTTCATAATGGGGTAGAGGTAAGAGTGATGTATCCGACTTCAGTGGATGATTTTACGATTCAGGGATTGTAATGTCGAGTTCGGTGACGTGATCATATTTGGCTAAGGCCGGTTTCGTTCCTTCTCGTGGACCCACGATCAAAATGGAAAAATTTTCAGGGCGTAAATGTTTTTTGGCCGCATCTCGTACCTGTTCTTTTGTTACGCGTTCGATGCCCTTTCGGAAACGGAGTAACCATTCCTTGGGATAGCCATAATACTCATACGTCATATATTTACCCAACACCTTGCCCGGGGAATCTACCGAAAACACAAACGAGTTCACAATGCTGGCTTTGGCTTTATTCACCTCTTCCTTTGTGGGAGGATCAGTTACCATTTTACGGGCTTCTTCAATCAGAGCCTCGATGCCCGGTCCAGTTGTTTGGGTTTTAGTCGACATGGATAGACTGGCTGTCTGTGGTATGTCCCATCCAAATCCTACGCCTCCATGTACGTCATAGGCGAGTCCTTTTTTAGAACGAATATTGGAGAAAAGTCGAGCACCAAATGATCCCGATAAGACTTGGTTGACGATGACCACAGGGTAATAATCGGGGTGCTTTCGAATTAACCCCAGATGCCCCATGATGATTTTGGCTTGGGTCATATCATTTTTTTCTACATAAAAGACTTTGGCCAAATTTTCTGATTGGTAGGATGCGACGGGGTCAGATATTGCTGGACCAGATTTCCAATTGCCGAGTACCGTACGCACTTCTTGAACCATCTGTTTGGTTGTAAAATCACCGACAATTCCTAAGATGATACGATTGGGGTGAAAGTAATGTTGGTGCCATGTCATTAAATCTTCTTTGGAAATAGATTGAATGGTGGCGTAGGTGGGGGTCCAGGCATAAGGAGAATGGTGGCCATAAATCAGTTTTTTGTATTCTCTCGACACGATGCTGTCGGGACTATCATTTTGTCTGGAAATGTTGGACATGATTTGATTTTTCGCAATGTCTAATTTTTCTTGCGAAAAGGCAGGATGTCGTAATACCTCACTAAATACCTTGAATATCTCCGAGAAGTCTTCTCTGAGGCAACTGAGGGAGGCACTGCCAGATTTTTTTCCAATACCCGTTTCAATCGAAGCGGCTTTCCCTTCTAAGTAATCGTCCAGGGCATCCCCATTCATGGTGGTGGTTCCGCCGCTTCTCATGACGGAGCCAACTAATCCCGCCAATCCAATTTTATCCTTTGATTCCAGTCGTGAGCCCGTTCGAATGGTGGCCGACACACTAATTAATGGGAGTTCATGGTCTTCCATGAGTAACACGACCATGCCGTTGTCTAACTCTACGCGGGTGGGTTCAGGAATCTGTATCTCAGGAAGTGGTGGGAAGGTTAAGTCTTCGACTCGTTCCACCTGTGCCCAAGTCAAGGGGGCGCACCAGATCATGAACAATGAGCCAACCAGAAATGTTTTTACACCAGACACATGCATAGTCTTCACTCCTCATTCCCTTATTTTTGATTGGTCGTGTGTGGGGTGTTGCCTTGAACAGGAGATGTGGTTTCAATTTTGGCAACCACTCGATTGGAAGATTGAAAGGTTTGTTGGGCGACTCGTCGAATATCTGCTTTGGTCACGGTATCAAATCGTTCAATGTATCGAAATAATTCCCGCCAATCACCAAAGATCATATGATAATCAGTCAAACTCATGGCGAGCCCAAGGTTGCTTCCTAAAGATCGGATAAGGCCTGCTTTCGCTCGAGTGCGAAATTTGGCCAGTTCCGCATCGGTCACATCTTCTGTGATGAGTCGCTCGAGTTCCTCCCGAATGGCTTTTTGGACGGTGTCGTTGGAGACCCCTCTGGCAGGGACGGCGTACGCCATTAACATGTGTGGATATTTCTCCCCAGGGTAGGCCCCAAATGATCCGGCAGACACGGCAATCTTTTTATCTCTCACCAACGATCGATAAAACCTTGAGGTTCTTCCATTGGTCAGGATATCGTCTATCGCATCAAAGATCGGTTGATCTTCATGAGTTACGGCAGGTTTGTGATACCCTTCAATATAAAAGGGTTGGGAAGGGTCTTCTAAGACAATGGTTTTCTCTGCAATCGATGCGGGTTCTTGTGTGCGAATCGGAAGCGGGGGAGATCCGGCCGGGATCCGTCCAAAGTATGTTTCGAGGAGGGGGATAATTTGCTGGGCTTTAATGTCTCCAACAATGGCCGTCACCATGTTGGAAGGGATGTAATGTTCTCGATAGAATTTCTGAGCATCTGTCATGGAATAGGATTGAATATCACTGGCATATCCAATCACTGGGTGATGATAGGGGTGGGCCATAAAAGCCGTCGAGACGAATTGTTCGAGTAACCGTCCCACGGGGCGGCTTTCGGTTCGTAAGCGGCGTTCTTCCATGACGACATCGCGTTCCTCATAAAATGAGCGGAACACCGGCTCTAAAAACCGTTCCGATTCCAGATAGGCCATGAGTTCGATTTTGTTGGAAGGAAGGGCATAGAAATATCCAGTCACGTCAGAACCCGTGAAGGCATTGAGGGATACGCCCCCTTCTCGTTCAATGATATCCCCAAATTCATTTTTCTTAATATATTGTGAAGCCGTTTGTTGCTTTTGCTTGAAGTCGGTGTGAAGCTGTTCAATGGTTGTGGGGTCAGCATGGGGTGAAAACCGTGCGTGTTGTAACGTTTGGTAGGCGGCTTCAAGGTCTTCCAACGCTTTTCGTTCCTTCGTATAATTCGTGGTGCCAATTCGAGGCGTGCCCTTAAAGGCCATGTGTTCGAACATATGCGCTAACCCAGTGACTCCCGCCCCTTCTTGGGCTGATCCCACATTGACTCTTGTCATATAGGCAAAAACCGGAGCCACCGGTCGTTCGACAAGAATAAACGTCCACCCATTTTTTAAGGTATGGAGGGTGACTCGTTTTTCAAAAGACTCTAGGCTTTGCCCGAAACCGACTGAAGCAGAGAGGAGGAGTAGGATGAGACAAAAAAGAGCGGCATGTGTGGTCAGACATCTTCTTCTCGATTCGAACATCATTAGGACTCTACCTCATGAAAGATGGAAATGAGACCGTGTAGGTATCCTAACCGGAGCCTCTTTTTGTTGCAAGAAGTTGAAAAGAAAGTGAAAAACTCACCGGAAATAGTTGTGGGGGTCCTGCAGTGGTTGGGGTGTTCGCGAAGGTTTGCCTGGAGGGGAAACCCAATAGGATGGTTTATTCGATGATATGGACGTCGGAGGTGGCTGGACTGTCCATGTCAAGACCCGGTTTGTCCCAGGGCTTCAAAAATGGTCCGGAGTATTCATAGCCACCACTCACGGGATCTTTAGAGAGGAGAAGAGGCGTATCAAGGTCCAAGATGTCAAACCCGCCCGATCCTAGGACCATACTCCAAGAACATCCCATCGCCACACGAGTTTCGAGCATGCCCCCAATCATAAGCCGAATTCCTGAGGTTCGTGCCAAGGCGGCAATATCTAAACCTTGAATGAGTCCACTTTTCGTGATTTTAATATTGATATAGTCCGCAGCCCCTTGACGAATGACCATCCGTGCTTCTTCTAAGGTGGACACTGATTCATCGGCGGCGATAGGGACTTGAAGGGATTGTCGTAAACTCACCATGCCTTCCGGATCATCTTTATGAATGGGTTGCTCAAGGAGCATAATCTGATCATGGAAGGCGTGTAAACATTTCATGAACCTCAACACATCGTCCTTTTGAAACCCCTGATTGGCATCCAGAATAAAGCGCACTTTTGGAAAATGCTGGTGAAGGGCTTCAATGCGGTGAATGTCTTCCTCAAGATGTTGGCCCACCTTCAATTTAAAAATTTGAAAACCTTGAGCATGCCAATGCTGAGCCAGGGCCAGGGTTTGTTCCAGATCGCAAATAGGAATCGTGATATCGGTTTCTCGTTGTCGAACATCAGCCCCACCCCATAACGCCCAGAGGGGTAACCCAGCCTCTCGACAGAGTGCATCGACCACGGCGGTTTCTAGACCACAGCGTGCAGCGGGATAAGCTGGAGCCTGCTCCAACAATTGGTCACTAATTTTTCGAAATACAGAAACGGGATGGCCAAGAAGACTTCCCGCAAGGTCTTTCGCCACGGCAAAACTTGAGGGGACATCCTCGCCGGTAATATCGGGAAATGGTGCGATTTCCCCAATGCCCCATGTGCCACTGTGTAACGTGATGCGGATAAATAGGTTGTGGGTTTGGTCTAACCTTCCCGTTGCGACGACAAAGGGGGTGGTCGCGGGGATGAATACCGGCCAGATCTCAATTTTGGTAATAGTCTGTTTGTGCAGAAAAGCCATAGACAATGTTTATGTGGAAGAAAAACCGAAAGGTTAGGTGGTGTTACCCTAGAAATAGCAGTTGGGTGCGAAAAAACTGTGCAAGGGATTTATGTGCATAGGGAATTTTAAAAACTTGCGGTCACCTTCTGGGTGATGAAAGATTTTTACAATTCTCTAGGTGCATGAAGAACTTGTGCAGACTTTCGTGATCCAACTGCTGTTTCTAGGGTTAAGCATACCGATCGTTTTCCCATGGCAGGGCAGTATTGGAATAACCTCGAACTTCCCAGAATCCCTTTTGATCCTTTTCTAAAAACGTAATCTGTTTCACCCATTTGGCACCTTTCCAGGCATAGCGTTTGGGAATGATCATGCGCACGGGTCCACCATGATCCCGTGAGAGGGGTTTTCCTCGCCATTGGGTCACCAAAAAGACATCCTCGTCATCACAGACGTGGAGGGGAAGGTTGGTGGTGTAATCATCATAGGCTGAAAAGAGGATAAATTTTGCGGAGGGTGTGGGTTGAACCAATTGCAACAGATGTTGGAAACTCCATCCTTCCCACTCATTATCAAATTGACTCCAGGACGTGACACAGTGAAAGTCAGAGGTAGAGGGGGTCTGGGGCTGATCCTGGAATTCCTGCCATGACAAGGTGAGGGGATGCTCCACGAGGCCATCAATGGTCAGCGTCCACTCTTCCAATTGAATGACCGGTTTATACCCCGTATCTAAGACTGGCCAATTATTCACCATGTGTTGCCCTGGGGGAAGCCGTTCATCCCCGGTATCGAAATCATCGACTTCTCGGCAAGAGATACTTCGTCGATGTTGCGCCCAGTTGGTTTTGGTTTTTATTAATCGTTCATTCTTGTCCATGACAGAACCTCTTGAAAGGTATACCATTGTATAGGGAAGTCCTAGCCTACATCATTTAGACGGTAATCAGAAAGATATAAAAAAAGAGATATAGATAAGGAGGGACCGAAAAATAGATAACACGTGAGAAGGTTGAGTTTTCGGCCGTAGAAACATGAGGAATTCCTGATTGTTGAGATGGGTCTTCCTAGAACCTTTGGATTTGAGTTTGGGGTTTGTTCATACCCATACAATAAGAAAGAAACTGGAAAGTGGGTCATTGGTTTCTATTCGTGGTGAGTGGAGTTCTTGTGTTGATGGGTGGCTTAGTCTCCCTGATCTTGGGTATTGTCGAACCTCGCAATATTCCGCTATTAATTTTAGGGTCTGTGTTAGTGTTTCTCAGTTTGCGCCTGCTCGAACGGTCATATGATATAAAATCGAAACCACCTCCTAAACCCCAATCCTGGCCTAACGGTGATCCTTCCAAACCTCCAAAGTAGTTGTCTTCTTCTTAATGGTCTACAACGCTAAGTAAGGGGTGTCCAAGTTCCCCTGAAAAACGAGTGGTCAATTCGACTTGTCCTAGATGAGGAACGGGTTGTTCGTGACGACTTTCAATTTTATACGAGGGAGCCATATCCAATCTTTCCAGCAAATAGTTCGCTAACTCAATTCTTGATATCGCTCGAGTGGCGGGAATATGGCGTATCCCCGTTTCCTGACTGTGAGCTAACTTCATGATGCGGGTGGCCAAATCGGTGGCTTGGACGGCGGAGCGATATTCATCTTTGATAATGGTGATGGGCAGGTTATGGTGGGTGCGATATCGAAGCCAATCGAAATGTCCAGTTCGACCATTTGGAGAGGCACCAATGGGAAGACCGATTCGAATCACCAAAGAATTGTGTCGAGCTAAGACAAGGTTCTCTGCCTGAACCCGAGTGTGTCCATAGGCACTGATAGGGTGTGGGGAGGAGGATTCATTATAAGTCCCATCTCCCCCAAATACATGGTCTGAGGATACATAAATGAAGCGAGTGTGGGAAGGCACAGCCTCGAGGGTTCGTTGGACATGTTGAACATTTATCTCGTACGCCCAATTGGGATTGGCTTCACATTTGGGAACATCACAGACCGCATGACCGTAAATGAGGGTTTCAGGTTGGTTGCCCCGAAAGAGATCGTGAATCCATTGAGGATCGTCTAAGTGGAGTGCTGGCCAACCTCGAACCTTAGAAAATGATTTCCCTGGTGATCGAAATGGATAAATCGTGGTGGGGAAAAGATTCGCTAGGTTAAAACCGACTATCGAGGTGGCACCAAATAGCCAGGTGGAAGGTAGGGATAGGGGATTCATGAAAGGCAATAGGCCTCGTGGTAGGGGAAGGGGCTTTCGCGGAAACGCCGATTGCAGGATATGTATCCATGGTAAATCTGGAAGATGTGAAGAGATTTCGTTGTTCCCTTAGATCCCATTAGGTTTTGTATTTTTTATGGACTCTATACTCAGTCCACTTCAACCTCATATTTTGACCCTTCTAGGTCCTTCGTATTTTCTGTAGTGTCTTCCTTAAATTGGCCCAGTGACTAATCTTTTACAATTTTTCCAATCGCAAGCCCAGCAAAGCCCCAGGTAAAAGCGGTATCGACGATCGTACCCAAGGTGTAAGCAAGGGGAAATTGCCACCAAATAAGGTTGGGCACGACTACCACCAATGCTCCTGCAACTGCTGCCATTGTAACAAAGCCCACTTTTTGAATATAACTCAGACCCTTCGTTTTCGTTAAAAGGTAGGTCAAAATTAATGCGATCACAATATTGGATAATAAACCAACGAGCATCATTTTGGTCATATTCATCTTAAAACCATCGGGGTGCACGACCATATAGGCATAGGGACCCTTCTCCATTTTTTGATTATGCTCTACCATCGCCTCTTCGGTCTTATTCGTTGTCCAGGGCAGGATGTAAAGGCCATTCTCCGTGACATTACTTTTTAAGGATTCAGCGATCGGAGCTTCGTTTGACAATGCAGATATGGTCATCATGTGCCACGGCAATACCATCCAAGAAATATTCGTCCAGATAAATGCTACTAATCCACCGATTAATGCTCCCTTAATCAAAACCTTCATATTGCTTTCTCCTTGTATAATTTCGTACTCCTCACAAGTATATGAAATTTCATTCACTTTCAATATTCTTTTTATTTTGAATTCATTTGCATAATTTCTGCAATTTTGATTGCTCCACCTAATTCGAGAAAAAGATTGCCTTTAGCCACATCAAGTGCCTCATCCATATTTTCAGGGGTCACAATAGAATATCCTAGCATAGGGTTTGCACTTCAATCAGTATAGAAATTATTGGCGTTGCTTGAATTGATAATTCTTTTTTTTGAGCCATCGAGGTCCCTGGGCCCAGTCGGCACCAAGCCAAAGTTCTAAAGCTGTGTTACGTCAAGCAATGACCCTGGTTCACTTATTTTTCTCAATATCATTGTTCTCCTTTTTCCTCCTTGACCATTTGTGGCTCTAGAGCCGCTGATTGGCGTAATTGACACCCCGTGGCCCCTTTGCTACTTTTCTGCTTGGCCAAAATGGCGTGTATATTTCCTATTCCCGAGTGTGTGCTATCAACGACAGTGGCTACCTTGGAGGATCCTTCAAAGCCCCGGTTTATGCGGACGTGGTGGGCACGGGTACAACCGGCTATGTTGAAGTAGTGGATGTAAATAATGGTCCGTCCAAGATTTTGTCTGATGAGCTCCTGAACGTGTTTTAGGAGATCCATGTCCCTACGACGCTGAACCGACAGGGTCCAGACATCGGCACCGGGTACCGATCGGCAATATTTTTAACACGCCAGAGCAAGAATCCGCTGCACGCGCGTCAAAGGAGAGCCTGGAACGCTCTGGCAGGAATAAGAATCTCTTTGTAACAGCGATCACCCCTGGCCTTTCAATTCTACGAAGCGGAAGAATATCATCAGCAATATTTGGAAAAACGGGGACTCAGCCACTACACAATAAAGTGAACATGGAGCGAGAGACAAACAGTTCTGGCTTCTGAGTTTTGTGCTCACCCTGGCCTCTCTCCTTAAGGAAGATATGGATATCACTGGGTTTCTGAAAACACTGTCGGGCTTTGTGGGGGAAGACCCCTGGGTTGTACAGGTCTTTGTGGTGGTCTTTTTGACCCTTGTGGTCAACTACTTGCAAAAACGCATGCTGAACAAGCTCCAGGTGCAGATAGAGAAGACAAGGACCTTGTGGGATGATGCGGTCTTCAATGCCGTCAAAAAGCCCCTGACCATGCTGATCTGGATTGTCGGCCTCGCCTTCGCCATCGATATCATCCCCCACGAGGCCGGAGCAGAGATCTTTGACGCCATAGATCCCATCCGGGATTCGGGCATCATTGCCACGCTGGCTTGGTTCCTGGCGGGCCTCATCACCCAGGCCAAAACGAATATCATTACTCAGCGAGAGGCGAGCGATGAGCCCTATGACCGCACCACCATGGACGCCATTGCCAAGTTGCTGCGGGTATCCGTCATGATTACCGCCACGCTGGTGGTCTTACAGACACTCGGATTCAGTGTGTCCGGCGTGTTAGCCTTTGGTGGGATTGGGGGCATTGCCGTCGGCTTCGCGGCCAAGGACCTGCTGGCGAACTTTTTCGGTGGCTTGATGATCTTCCTCGACCGCCCCTTTGCGGTCGGCGACTGGATCCGGTCTCCAGATCGAGATATCGAAGGGACGGTGGAACATATCGGCTGGCGTCTGACCCGAATCCGCACTTTTCAGCTGCGCCCCTTATTTATCCCCAATTCCGCCTTCGCCACCATTGCCCTAGAAAACCCCTCGAGGATGCCCAACCGCCGGATCTACGAGACGATCGGCATACGCTACGATGACGCGAGCAAGATGACTGAGATCGTGCGGGATGTGGAAAAGATGCTGCGCGAACACCCCGAGATCAATGCCGATCGGACCCTGATGGTAAGCTTTAACGCCTTCGCACCCTCATCCCTGGACTTTTTTATCTACACCTTCACCAAGACCAAGAAATGGGTCCACTACCATACTGTTAAGCAAGATGTCTTGCTGCGCATCCTGAAGATCATCGAGTCCCATGGAGCAGAGGTCGCCTTCCCAACCTCCACCGTCCACGTCCCCAATGGCCTGCCGTGGCAGGAACCAGGGGAGAAGGAGGACAAGGTACCGAAGCGGTTGGCGCCCTGAGTCCCAGAAAATAAATCTGTCCCTTTTTGTCTCTCTTTTTATCTCTTTTTGTCCCCAGTTGATCTTAATTCGTGAGGCAAGCCGTACATAGGAACTTCATGGCTCGGTCGACGGATTGAACGAAGTCCTGAACTTCGGCGGGTGTATTGTATAGGTCAAAAACCGGCGCGGACGGCGATGCCGTTTTCATCTAGGGCGGCAGCAAGATCGTGGGGATGGATGCCTTTTCCCCCTGCTATTTTCCATGTACAACTCGTAATACTTTGCCTTGCCGTTCCAATGACAACTCACCAACATCATTCTAAGAAAATCGTACTTCTTGTTTTTTCGCACCAGTAGAAGCTCTTTGTTTGTGTCTCCCCAGGTTACTTTCTATGAGATTCGGCGGAACAGCTGAACGATTGACTTTCTTAAACAGGTGATTTCACTTCAACCTAGAAATGGCAGTTGGGCGCGAAAAAGCTGTGCAAGGGATTTATGTGCATAGGGAATTGTAAAAACGTGTGGTCACCTTCTGGGTGATGAGAGCTTTTTACAATTCTCTAGGTGCATGAAGAACTGGTGCAGACTTTCGTGATCTAACTGCTGTTTCTAGGTTCAATCAGGCCATGTAAAGGAGTGAGGTCGTAATCGGATGTGAGTGTGCCATACTATTTATCGTAAAAAAATTGTGGCTAGGAAGAAACAGCAATTAATGGGGATAACTTTTGTGGAGAATCGAAGGGAAGTTAGGAATTAGACTTCACTCATGTAATGCTCTAACAAATCCCAGTAGGCTTGAATTCTCGTGACATAGCGAACGGGTTCATTCCCACGGGCATACCCATGGGGAAGCGTTTTATAGTATTTTTTCTGGGCGAGGAGGGGCAGGACGGTTTTCAAGTCATTCCAGGTATGCGGATTTTTGTGCAATCGTTTGGCCAAGGCTTGGGCATCCTTAATATGGCCCATGCCCACATTATAGGCTGCAAGAGCAATCCAGATTCGGTCAGGGTTTTGAATGAATTGAGGTATCTGGTTTTTTAGATGGGTAAAATACTGGGCTCCTCCCCAAATGCTTTGGATGGGATCGAGCCGATTTTCAACACCCAAAGATGAAGCGGTGTTTTGGGTGAGCATCATGATCCCTCTGACCCCGGTTGGACTTATGGCATTTCGATTCCACCGAGATTCTTGATAGCCCTGAGAGGCTAATAGGGTCCAAGGAATATCAAATTCTTTAGCTGCGTTTTCAAAATGGCCTTGATAATGGGGAAGCCGGGTTTGAATATGATTCTGAAATCGTTGTGTATCCAACCATGGCAAATTTGCATGGGTAGGCAAAGTGATCTTTTTGACAGCAGTGGGCGCAGGGGAGGTCGTTAATTGTCCACTTCCCAGAAACAATAAAGGTAGGAGGAGGACAAATAAGGCAACGAGACCTTTGGTAACTTCTTTGGTGGCATACAACATATGTGGTATCCCCCGGGAACCATGTTGCAAATGACCTTTCCTGGTTCCCTTACAATATTGGGCTAGGAATCTTGGGAGGATCAAAGTCCAACCCCAAGTTTGCATCGTCCATGGTCTCATGGTTGCGCTCGTTTTGGCAAGAGCGTGGTTAACCCACTTTGGCAGGGATTAGGAGAGAATTGATGATGATTTGGTAAAAAATGCATAGTTCTTATCCTTTAATTCGGCTAAGGGCCACTGAACTAAAGGGATTCTCGGTCCATTGAAACGGACTCGTTCAATAGATTTGATGAAGGTGAATAGTTTCAAGTAGTTACGCGTAAAAAAATGAACACCCCCTATTACATTACCCAGTTTTAGCTGGTTTGGTGCTATTGAATTTCAAGGTTATTTTGAGAAATTCTCTGTGTTGTGCCAGAAAGGCTTCAGGTAATTTATTCCGTCGTTCAGAAAGTAGTGGCAAGGGCGTTGGCTCAGGAAGGGGCCTAGTTGGGTACAATTCTTAATCAAGGTTTGCCAGGGTTAGAGGGCCGCCCTGAATTTATTTGATGATGGGAAGGCTGGAAACTTGGTATTCCGACCCGTGTGAATGGACTTTTACCGGTTTTCATAAAAGGAGTCACGACAATGGATCAGGTGTCTAAGGGCCACATTCGTATTGAAGGGGAGGTGCTCCAACCCTTGTCTTTTGATGTTCAATCACTTGCCCGGTTAACCGATTCCTGGCAGGTCACCGATGTGAGTACGTTGATCCCAGGCATGCGGGGCAAGGGGATTCGGGTGAAAGGGTTACTCGAAATGGTCACATTGGGAATCGGGGCGGATCATGTGACCTTTCATTCACAAGATGGGCAATATGCCGCAACTCTTTCTTTGGCGGAAGCCCAAGAGTATGGCATTCTGTTGTATGAATTGGACGGGGGCCCCTTTCCCTTAGAAAAGGGGGGACCGTTTCGATTGTTGGCTCCAGGTTTGGGTGACCTGTGTGCCAATGTGAAAGGCGTCAACAAAATTGAAATTACCACTGGACCGGGAAAAGACAGTCGACCAGAGGTGAGAAATTGCTAGGTACTTGAGAAATTGTTTTTTGGCTTACCACGGAATGAGCCACAGTTCTACAAAGGCCATGACCTAAGAAGATTTGATACCGTTGTTTTTTAAAATTCTTATTGAGGTACCAGGTGCGAGGGGATGGTTCATAAAGTCCGTCACTTTGTTTGCCCATGATGTGTCCCCTTTCTGAGTAGCCCGCCCTTCCCTTCGCGTTTCCCCCCTCCTGACCGGCTTAGTTTTGGGCGGAGGGTAGGGGACGTGGTTTCGGGAACGTCGACTAACTCTCGCTCCAATAACCCCCGAATGTACCCGACCATCGTATAGCCCCTTTTGCGCAGAGTGTTGAGTTTCCGAATCAGGGGCATCGGAAGGTTAATGGAAATTTGTTTGAGTGGCATGACCTGCCTCCTAAAACGTAGGCAGTGATGCATATACGAATATATTTAATTATATGGTGATCTATACGGTAAAGTAATGTGGTATCTTGTGTTCTCTCGGCGACTTTGCGACGGTGTTGTGGTGCCACGTCCTCCCTCTCCTACTTCCCGTAAACAGTTTGGCCTTCGGCTCGACGTCGCCGTGATGCGCAAAATCCAACACCTTGCCGTGGATGAAGATGTCAACGTGAATGATTTGGTCGAGGAAGCCCTCGCCGATCTCTTGAAGAAACGCAAACGCAGGGGGTAACGGATTGCGCTTTTCTGACCACCTTCTTTGCTCGCCTTTAGATCACACGTTTCTTAAGATGGAAAATTGAAACTTCTCAACATGATCCTGCCCTTTTTTCTTAAGCAGAGCTTTGAGCTCTATATTACCTCCATGTCCAGTTTTCGTGTATGTCATCCACCGACTCCAAAGTCCGTCTTCCCCATAGGCACTCCCGACGTAGAGTCTTCCATCTGAGGTATCACGAATCAGGTAGATTCCTGACACATGACAAAGGACCGCGTTCCATGAAGGTTTGTTTTCTCTTACAAGTGTCTCGAGAAGACGGAAGGATAACTTGACTGTGTTGTAGCCTGGAACATCCCCAATCGTCATTCGAGTCTTACGGAGTTCTGATAGGACCAATTGGCCTCCAACGTTTGTTCCTAGGAGGTACGCATTTCGAACCCTCTCAAAGTGAATAATGGCTTTCCCAGTGAGATGATTGAGTCCTGGCAGTTCAGTGGTGCGACATCATCAACGTGATAAATTCCAGGAAACAACTACTGATGATTTCCTAATGAAATGAGAGAGAGCACGTGATCACACTTAAAATTCTTTCCCGCTTGAATATTCTGCCATTCTCTCCACTCTCCCTCAAAGAAGGCTTCGAGGGGAGGCCAATCGTTTCCCGTAGCACAGTGGATTTTATACTTCCCTAAGGGGTCTAAGGTCACTCCTGCTAAATGTATAAGGTCAAGTCGTGTAAGCATCAGGTTCCCTTCTGCGCTGTCAGATCACGGATCTTTTCTTAGTGTGTGTGGCTGGAGTGAAACGGCGCGGATTTATTTTGCCCAAGGGCATGTTTTTTCAATAGCCTGTTAGAAATTCTAACCCCTGGAAAATATCCTTTTCCTCCACACCCTTCGTTGAGGATCGTCTCGGTTTTGCTGATTGGAAAGGAACTCCTGAGTGAGGAAGCATGACCAGTGAAATTCTAGACAATCCTCAAACGACAGTTCCTCCTGCCATTGCCCCACACTCACCTACATCTAGACGTGGATCTTCGGACAGCTTCGTATGGCCACCCCATGGGGGGATAGAGGGATGCTTTTGAGATTGACTCTTCCCGTATAAAGGTAGTATATAAATCACCGTTTGGACTTGCCTCATAGATTCTTAAGTTGGGGAAATCTCATGAATGAGGCCTTCACTTTAAGAGCGGGTAACATATGGTTTTCAGCCTCGTTTCTGGTGTGTCAGTCGTTCTTCCGTTTCTGGCAGAGCGGTTGATTCTCCCGTATTACAAGGTCGGGAGAAATCATCCATCCTGGATATTCTTGGCCGTTTCATTATCACCTATCGTCTCAACTCGAATCTCACCCTTTTCCATTGGTCAACTCCGGTCCTTCACTATTGGAAATATGTAGTTCAGGAAGGCTGGTTTCTTGATCCGTTATGCGAAAAATAAAGATGGTTGCTCTTTTTCCTCCACGCTTCATGCATGACGTTCAGAGGGAAC